>JAACZX010000071.1 GCA_009996555.1 Chitinophagaceae bacterium
ACATTACCCTGCAGGTGCAAAAGTTATTGAATAACGGTGTGTTGCCGGGCCACATTGCGGTGATCTATAAAGAAAATAAATACGGCGAAGAGCTTACACATTATTTCAATCATCTCGCCATTCCATTTTACAGCAAACGCCATTTAAATATTCTTGAATTACCCCTTGCACAAAAGATCATTCTCATTTTAAAATACCTGGCTGCAGAACACGATGTGCCGTATGGTGGCGATGAAATGTTGTTTGAGTTATTGCACTTCAGCTGGTTTCATATTCCACCGGTGGAAATTGCAAAACTCACTGTTGAAGTTTCGGCCACACAGTTCAGTGAAAAAAGAACATCACTCCGCCGTTTGTTATATGAAAAAGCACATGCTCCTGCAAAGGATCTTTTTTCACAAGGCATTCACCAGGGTTTAAAAGAAGCCAGCAGAATTTTTGAAAAGCTGGTTGCTGATGTACCTAACGTTACACTTCAACACCTGTTTGAAAATATCATCAGAGAAACAGGTATCCTCAAACACATCATGCAAAGCACCGACAAACACTGGCTGCTGAAAGTACTTACCGGTTTGTTTGATTTTGTAAAAGAAGAAACAAGACGCAACCCCATGTTGCAGTTACAGGGGCTGGTATCCATTATTGAACTAATGGAAAAAGAAGACATCAAATTACCAATGGTACAGGTGAGTGGCAGTGATAATGGTGTAAACCTGCTTACCGCACACGGCTCAAAAGGTCTTGAGTTTGAACATGTGTTTCTTGCTGGTTGTAATTCGGGTTTTTGGGAAAAGAAAAGAAGTCCGGGCGGCGGTTACAAATTACCTGACAATATTCTCAGCACAGCGTCTGATGTAAAAGAGTCGGGCATAGAAGAATTGCGGCGTTTATTTTACGTAGCTATTACAAGAGCACAAACACATCTCACTACATCATACAGCCGTTTTAAAAATGATGGCAAAGAACTGGAGCCATCAATGTTTGTGGAAGAAATGAAAGAAGCGCAGGCAATTGAATCTATACCGGTAGTCTTAAGCCCCGAAGCATTAAGTGAGTTTACAGCCCTGCTGTTTGGCGAAGCACAGGCTCCTGAAATTGAAAAAATTGAAGAACAGTTCATTCAGCCGATACTGGAAAAATTTGTAATGAACGTAACAGCACTCAACAACTATTTAAAATGCCCGCTGGAGTTTTATTTTAAAAATCTCATCCGCATACCATCGCCCAAAAATGAAGCAACCGAGTTTGGTTCATCTGTTCACTATGCATTGGAGCAACTGTTCCGGAAAATGTCCGCCCGGCCAAGCCATTCGGACAGGCAGGAAAGCAAAACAGACAGCTTCCACTCCAAAGAACAATTCATTGCCGACTTTGAATGGTTTATGCACCGCCACCGTGAAAGCTTTACAAAAGAACAGTTCAACCGCCGGATGGAATACGGGCAGGAAGTGTTGAGTAAATACTACGATAAATACATCAACAGTTTTTCTACCATTGTTGCCATTGAACGCAATATCCGTAATGTAACGATCAAAGGTGTTCCGCTAAAAGGAAAACTGGATAAGCTGGAGTTTGATGGTAAAGCTGTAAACGTGGTTGACTACAAAACCGGTAACGTAGATAATGCCAAAGAAAAACTGCTGGGCCCTAACGAGAAGCAACCCGATGGTGGCGACTACTGGCGACAGGCCGTGTTCTACAAAATACTGGTGGATAATTACGAAGGCAAAGACTGGAAAGTAGTGAGTACTGAATTTGATTTTATTGAACCGGATAAAAAGAAAGAATACCGCAAGGAAAAGATCGTGATTACCCCTGCAGATATTGAAACTGTAACACAACAGATCGTAACCGTATGGGAAAAAATTCAGAACAGGGAATTTTATATTGGCTGTGGCAAGGAAGATTGCCACTGGTGCAATTTTGTAAAAACGAATGAAATGGCAGTGGCTTTGCATGAGTTGGAAGAGGAAGCAGAGTAAACCCATTGGGCGCAGAGAAATAAGAAAAAGAATAAAACGCAGAGCTGGTATTGCTCTGCGTTTTACTTAGCGCTTACTCTTTCGCTGCGCCAAACATCAGTCAAAAAAAACTCTATCAAATTCCTGTTAATCCTTCACCTGTCCTAAATCCCGGTTCACACAATTAGCCTAAGTTTGCAGCTTCTATGACAGCAGGCAGAATCATATCCATCTTCATTATTGGTGCGCTTTTCATCGGTTTGTTCAGTGGCAGCGGTTGCGCAAATATTGTTCCGCCGGGCGGTGGCCCAAGGGACAGCCTGCCTCCGGTTCCGGTATCAGCTACGCCAAAGGATTCAGCCATTATGGTGAAAGAGCAAAAGATCACCATTCTGTTTGATGAATTTGTTGAGCTGAAAAGCCCAGCTGAAAATGTGATCATTTCTCCTTTTCCGGTAAAAGAACCGGTAATTGAGCAACGCCTCCGCTCTGTTACTGTTCGCTTAAAAGATTCGCTCCTCCCAAATACCACCTACAACATCAACTTTGGTAATGCCATTGTGGATCTTAACGAAGGCAATGTGCTCAAAAATTTTCAATACACATTTTCTACGGGCGCAGTAATTGATTCAAATGAATTGTCGGGCAAAGTCATTCTTGCTGAAACAGGCAAAACAGACAGCACCATGTTTGCTTTGCTTTACCGCAAGCAAGAGGATTCAACTGTGTTTAAAGAAAGACCGATGTATGTAGCAAGAGTTGATGCGCAGGGTAATTTTCATTTTCACAATTTACCTGCGGGTGAGTTTTATGTATATGCTTTGCTTGATGAAGATGGAAACAAACGCTACACACAAGGCATTGAGCAATTTGCTTTCCTCGACTCATCTGTTACTGTAAGCAGCACAACGCCACCTGTGCAATTGTATGCTTATGCCGCTGAAAAAGAGCGTCCAAGAATATCTTCATCACAACAAGAAAAAACAAAAGGTCTTATTGCAGGGAATAATATTGAAGGCGGTGTATTCGATCTGTTAGATACGTTCAGGCTTAGTTACAACAAGCCGGTTAAATCGTTTGATCAATCAAAGATCAGGCTGGTACAGGACTCCACACAAAACATCAGCAACTTCAGCATTATAAATGATACCAGCCGCAAACAGCTGCTGTTGCAATACAACTGGAAAGCCGGTGCCCGTTACCAGCTTTTTTTAGACAAGGAGTATGCAAAAGATACATCGGGATTAACTTCTTTAAAAAATGATACGCTTTCATTCAGAGTGCGGTCAGAAAAGGAATACGGCTCACTGCGTATCCGTTTTACCGAGCTGGATACTGCAGCACATCCTGTTTTATTATTTTACAACAACGATGAAATAGTTGGCCGCTACCCCTTAAAAGGAAAAGAATTTTTCCGTGCACAATTCAAACCCGGTTCATACAAAATGGGCATCCTGTTCGATACAAATCAGAACAACATGTGGGATCCCGGCGATTTTTATGCAAAGCCAAGACGCCAGCCTGAACTGGTGATTCCTTTAAACAATGCGCTTACTGTAAAAGAAAACTGGGACAATGAGTTGGTGATTGAAACCGGCAAGCCAGCCACCAATCAGCAAGGCAAACAACAATAGCTGCTTCCTTCGTACTTTCGCTCTATGTCCTTCTCTTCTTCTTTATTGGAACAGGCGGTGAACGAGTTTGCCAAACTACCCGGCATTGGTAAAAAAACAGCGTTGCGCCTGGTGCTTCATCTTATTAAACAACCACAGGAAGAAACACAATTCTTTTCTGATACCATTGCACGCATGCGCAGAGATATTAAATTCTGCAGCAAGTGTTGTAACGTTTCCGATACGGAAGTGTGCAATATCTGCAGCAATATCTCCCGCAAAAAACAAATCATTTGTGTGGTGGAAAACATCCGTGATGTGATAGCTATTGAAAGCACACAACAGTTCAACGGACTGTATCATGTACTTGGCGGAGTTATTTCACCATTAGATGGAGTGGGCCCTGATCAGCTGACAATTGAGCCACTGATCAACCGCTTAAAAGAAGACGCTGCAGAAGAACTCATCTTTGCACTCAGCCCAAACATACAAGGCGATACCACACTCTTCTACATCAGTAAAAAAATAAAGGACCTTCCGGTAAAGATCACCACCATTGCAAGAGGCATTGCATTTGGCGGCGAACTGGAATATGCTGATGAGTTAACGCTTGCAAGAAGTTTGCAAAACCGGCAGCCGGTTGCAAACTATGTGAGCATGAAATAAAACCGGTTTACTCTTACCGCAGTTTAAACTTTGCTGTAACATTTATACCGGCATTATACAATCGCACTTTTCCAAAGCCAATACCTGCAGTCGGGATTTTTACAATTGGTTCAGCCATGATGGAAAACCTGTTTGTGAGTTTCCGTTCTGCTATAACAGAAAGATTGATGCTTGAAAACAAATGGCTGCCGTTTGTGCTGTATGTTCTTGTTACAACAGTATCGTTGCCGTATTGATTTTTGTAATCATACGCATACGTTTCTTTCCGCATAATGTATGATGATGAGCCGGCCGATACGAACATACTTGTACGTTTACCATTTACTACCCTGTATGCTGCACTCACTGGTATTTCAATGATCTTACAATCTGCATCGATCCTTTTAAACGTTGTATAATTATACCAGTAACCGGTTGCATGATAATCTTTATCCTGTGCTGTGTAGATCTTTGTGGATTGTGCAATACCTGCGCTGACAATAATTTTATTCCGGAAACTATACTGCAGCCCCGCTCCTATGGAAGGTGTAATTTTGCCCCACCTGCTGAACTGAAAGCCCGGTGCTTCAAGACCGGCACTAACCGTAAACGAAAGACTATTTTTAACCGGCTTCACAACCGGAGCTGTTGTGGCGTTACTGGTTTGCAAAACAATATTGTTCATTGGTTTGCCCAAAACAAATGGCTGTTGCCTGTTACCAAACAAAAAAGACCGGTCGGTATAACCAATTGCATGAGCCTGTTCTTCTTCAGCAGGTTGCGGGGTAACGCTGCTGCTGATTTGCTGTTGCGCTGGTTTCCGGCTTTGAATTGCAGTAAACAAATGAAGACCAGCTTTGGGCAAATGTTCATCAGTAACAACAGGAACATTGTTGCTTAACAACTCCTCTTCCTTTACAGTTTTTTGCTGATTGCTGTTGACAGGTTCAGTGGTTAACACTGTTTGTTGCTCTGTTATTTGAGCCAATTGTGGATTGCTGATAGCAGCAGTGGCGGTATGCCGTTGTTGTTTAGCTGGTAAAAATGTTGTAAGGAAAACTAAACTGAAACAACCAAGCAGGATGAAGTACGGAAATTTCTTTCCGCCTTTTTCCGGCAAATGCTTGTCCAGCAGTTGTTCCATTTTTCTCCACGACTCTTCTTCAAAACGAGGTAAAGAGTCGGGAGTGGGTTCCTTAAATTTTTTATACAAATCGTCAATAGGCATTGATCTCTTGTTTAATGGTTTTTTGCATGAGTTTATTCTGCAAAAAGACTCTTGCCTTTGCAAAATTCGACTTCGATGTTCCCTCAGTAATATTCAGATGCTTCGCCACTTCTTTGTGCGTCATTCCTTCAATAGCATACAGATTAAATACAATGCGGTACGCAGGACTCAGCTCCTGAACGATCTTAATTAATTCAGTGTACGAAATATTTGCCAGCATATCCTGTTCTTCAGTGGCGGTAAGCTGTGTATGTTCATCGTCGATATCCTGGAAGAGAGGGTTGTTTTTGTTTTTACGGTAATGGTCTATTGAAGTATTGATCATGATCCGTCTTAACCAGGAAGTAAAACCAACGGCTGTGTTTTCCGATATTGGTTTGTAATGATATATTTCCCTGAAGACTTTTAAAAACCCATCGTTGATAATTTCCACTGCATTGTCCTTATCATTACTGTACTTGAAACAAATTGACATGGCATAATCATAAAATGCCACATATATCTTGTTTTGATACATGCGCTTATTCTGTTTACACCCTTCTATGCAATCAATAAGTTCGTCTTTACTCAGCACAAATCTGGGGTTGATAGTGAATGAAGTAACGAAAAAGCAAAACAAACGGTTGCCTTACTGTTCAGATTTGTAGTTTTTGCTGGCGGAAACAGCCTCTTTGTTGTGATGAATGCCCTGCTTCACTGATTCCCTCCCTTCATGATCCTGTTCTTTTGTGCGGCGCTGCCAATGTGCAGCCAGCTGTATTGCTCTTTAGCCATTATAAAATTATACAAAATAATATTGAGCTGAAAGGCAACCTTTTCTGCTCATACACCGATACTTAATTGAGTAACCTGGTGGTTTTTGATAGAACCTAAATTGTGGAAACGATCCGTTTGTAACCAACCTGTGTAAGTATAGCAATACAGGTGAAGTTATTTGCCCTGTGTGGCCAGAGGGATGTGTTTCATCTGTCATTCATAAAAAATGATGCGATGAAGACATGCCGGTGCTGACCTGAAAAATACCTGTTTGTCCACTTCTCAAAGCGGCCTTGTTGCCAGGTGCAGCATTGCAGCTAAACCATCTCCATACAGAACAGGTCATGAAAAAACGATTTTACTTTTTATTGTTATTCCTGTTGATCACAATCAGCATATCGCTGGTAGTGATCTATTATGCATGGAACAAACCACACGAAGATATTGAGCACTCATCCGGTATTCAACTAACGGCAACAGATCTCTTTCGTGCATTTAGTGAACAGGAAAAACAGGCAACAGAAAAATACAGTGGTAAGGTGCTGGAAGTAACAGGAATTGTCAGCGCTGTAACAGTAAACCAGCAGGGCAACAGCATCATCAGCCTGCAAAGCGACGACTTGATGTTTGGCATCAACTGCACCATGGAAAAAGCCACAACTGTAAAAAAAGGATCAACCGTTACCATCAAAGGTTTATGCAGTGGTTTCACCACCGATGTTATTCTTATTCGCTGTTACCTTATAAATAAACAACAATGAAATTGATCGTGGCCATTGGTATTCTCTTTTTATGTTCCTGCACTTACAATAAGGAAGAGCTGCTGTACAATAATACCTGTGATACAAGCAATGTTAAATACAGTGTGCAGGTAACAAACACACTCAATGCAAATTGCATAAGCTGCCATGCAGGTGCAACAGCATCTGGCGGAATTATGCTCGATGATTACACAAGTGTGCGTGCTGCAGCCATCAGCGGCCGTTTGCTGGGAGCCATTTCACATGCGCCCGGTTACCGAGGCATGCCCGATCTTGCTCCCAAACTTCCTGAATGCCGCATTGCTGAAATAAGAACATGGATGAGAAACGGAATGCTGAACAATTAAACTTATTACAGATGCGTATGTTCTTTCTCTTTTATCTTTTATGCAATGTATTCCTGCAGGCCCGGGCACAGGAAAATTATATGACCCGTAACGGACAGATCAGTTTTTTCTCTTCTACCCCGTTGGAAGATATCAAGGCAACAAACAACGAAGTGGCATCGGTCATTAACAGTAAAACGGGCAGCATACAGTTTATCGTTTTGATCAAAAGTTTTCAATTTAAGAAAGCGGCCATGCAGGGGCATTTCAATGGAAAAGATTACATGGATAGTGATCAATACCCAAAAGCAGAATTAAAAGGAACGGTTGTAAATATCAGCACTGTCAACTTCAGCAAAGACGGCACTTATCCTGTAACAGTTGAAGGCACACTCAACATGCATGGCGTTACAAACAGCATCAAAACAAGCGGAACAATTTCAGTGAAAGCCGGTGTCATCAACAGTTCTGCTGTGTTCAATATCCGGCTGGCAGATTATAAAATAGCAGTGCCATCCATTGTGTCAAAAAAAGTAGCAGAAAAAGTGGAAGTAACAGTGAACTGCAACTATCAACCCTATCAACAAAAAACAAAACAATGATCATGCGCTATCAACTACAGTTCCTGTTTTTGCTGATCGTCACCAACGCTTCTTTCCTGCATGCACAGGAAGTTGACCTGAACAATGAACTGGACTCCGGCAAACAAAAACCAAAAACAGAGTACATCAATTATACATTCCAGTCATCACGCATTATCAATGGTCATTCAATTGAAATTATTCCCAAAGGGATGATGGACTTTCGTATCGCTCACCGTTTCGGTACGCTTAACGGTGGTTTCTATGAATTGTTTGGGTTGGATAATGCCAGCATGCGGATGAGTTTTGATTTTGGTCTTGCACCTAACCTGATGGTGGGCGTGGGCAGAAGCACATACCAAAAGCAATACGATGGTTTTGTCAAGTACCGCTTTCTTCGCCAGAGCAAAGGCGAACGTACCATGCCCATCAGTGCAGCCATCGCATCATCTGTAATGCTTACAACATTGAAATGGCAGGACCCGACAAGAGAAAATTTATTTTCATCACGCTTGCAGTATGCCCACCAGCTTATTCTTGCACGCAAGTTTTCTGAAGGTACTTCCCTGCAACTGATGCCCACACTTGTGCATTATAATCTTGTAACAAAAGCCACTGATCCAAACGATATTCTTGCCCTGGGTATTGGCGGCAGGCAACGCATTACGCAAATGATATCGGTAAATGCAGAATATTATTACCTGTTCCCGGGTTCACGTTTTGAAGGCACCACCAATTCTTTCTCCATGGGATTTGATATTGAAACCGGCGGACATGTGTTTCAGCTGCATTTCACCAATTCACGTGGTATGACGGAGCGTACATTCATCAGCGAAACAGCCGGAAGCTGGGGCAAAGGAAATATTCTCTTTGGCTTCAATATTTCAAGGATGTTTAACTTGCAAAGAAAAAGACGCTGATGCGAGCGGCTTATCAAACCATTTATGCGTTACACAATTCTGTTCCTTGTTTTTGTGATTGTACTTGCTGCCTGCAAAAAAACAGGCACAGACAATAACAGTTCTGTTGACATTACAAAAAGCACCTGGCGCATTACCTTCTTTTGGGATGTAACTGATAAAACCTCCGGCTTCAGCAGCTATTCGTTCATGTTTTCAAGTGGTGGCACACTTATGGCTCATGGCAGCTCATCAGCAATTACCGGCACATGGAACCAAAC
>JAACZX010000484.1 GCA_009996555.1 Chitinophagaceae bacterium
AATCACCAATAAAATTTGTCCGCCAGGATGATAATGCCAGTTTGTTCTTGCTCCCGGTTCAAAAGTTACATTGCCTACAGAAGTTTGATTAAGGCTGTCGCTTGCAACAAGCGGTTGCAGGTAAGCAGTGCCGGTAAAATTATTATTTGTGATCTTATCTCCTGTTGGGAAAATGTTTTCAGGTAACTTGTTGTTGTTGGTTGTTTGATGAATAGCTGTTGCTGTTGGGTTTTTTTTCAACACATTTTGCAATACGCCATTTGCAGCAATACCATCTTTTGCTGAAACTTTTGTTTGAATGATCGTTACTAATTCAACAAGTTGTGCTTCTGTTAATCCATTGTACATACCCACATTGAAATGAGAACGCAACTGATTTTCGGCAGCACCCAAACCAGCCAATGCAGAAATGGTAGCGATCTCTCTTGTTTTCCAGTCAAGATTATCCCTTCCGAAAATATCTCCAAACAAGTGCTCTTTTAAAAACTGATCGATGGCGGGTGCAAATGCATACACTTCACCCTTTACAGGTTGCCCAATAAGTTTTGTTTGCATTTCGGTACCGAATTGAAATTTACTTTTATTTGTTGGTAATGGTTTTGGTTCTTTGCCCTGCGCATCGTTGATGCCTTTTTGTTTTCTTTCTTTCAATACATCCATCAATGTATGGAGGGCATTCAAACTACGTGGAAAACCTGAATAAGCATACAACTGCACCAATACTTCTTTCACTTCACTCACTGTTAAGCCGGCATCTAATCCATCATGCAATGCTTTTTGCAACTGAAGCTGATCTCCCTTTGCAGTAAAAGCCGAAATGAGAACAATGATTTGCTGCTTCTTATCTAAGTTTTCACTTGAATGCATTGATTGCTGAGCATTTACTTTGACAATACAGGATGCAAACAATACCAGAACCAGAAAAGGCTTTATTGTACTCATCGTTATAGATTATTTGTTATCATTAGTCATTTTAACGGGCCGTATCAATTTTGAAAACGTAAGCGACCCCATGGTCCATTTCCCCTTTTCATTGATGTACACTTCGGTAACCATAAACGGATTAACAACTTCGTTACCGCCAACAACCGCAACGAGATCGATGTCGTTTAACAGGATAGCTGTATTGCCGATAATATTTACAGAAACCGTATAAACTTCTGCCTGCTTGTACCAGATACCACCGCTTTTGATCACATTAATTTCCTGCTCCTTTCCCCAGGTTCCACCCATATGTATAAACATAGATTTGGGATGAAAAAGTAAGGCCAGCGTGTCTGTATTTTTTTCTGACATCCAAACCCACTTTTGCTTTGATAACTTTATAACCTCCTGCTCCGCTGCAGATGGATTTTTTGTTGTTTGTTGAGCGCTACTGTATTGTGCGGTTACAAGTAAAAAGCAAAAACCAAGAATTGATAATTTCATATTGTAAATTTTAAAGAATAAAGATTTGTACTAATTTTTCAGCGATGCCATATCGATCACAAACCGGTATTTCACATCGCCTTTTGCCAAACGTTCAAATGCTTCATTTACATCCTGAATATTGATAATCTCACTATCAGCTGTAATGTTGTGTTGAAAACAAAAATCAAGCATTTCCTGTGTTTCAGCAATGCCGCCAATGTTAGAACCTGCAAAACTCCTTCTGCCCAAGACCACATTAAAAGCACCTATTTCCAAAGGTTCAGGCGGCAGGCCAACTAAAACAACTGTACCATCATGTCGCAACAAATTCAGATAAACATTTACATCGTGCTTTGCAGAAACGGTATCAATAATAAAATGCAGCTTACGGTTATACTTTGCCATTTGTTCTGCATCAGCAGATAACACCGCTTCATCGGCACCCAAACGTTTTGCATCTTCTATTTTAGCTGCAGATGTAGTAAATACCGTTACATGTGCGCCCATTGCCTTTGCCATTTTAATGGCTATATGACCTAAGCCTCCAATACCCAATATACCTACTTTTTTACCCGGCCCCGCTTGCCAATGTTTCAATGGAGAATAAACGGTGATGCCTGCGCAAAGCAATGGAGCCGCTGCAGCCAGATTTGTAAACGATGGCATATGCAACACATATTTTTCATGGCACACATAGGTTTTGGAAAAGCCGCCAAATGTCTGTCCGCCCGAAACTTTATCATTGCTGTTGAACGAGTAAGTAACACCTTCATCACAAAAAGGTTCTAATCCATCATTACAATATTCGCAATGTCCGCAACTATCCACAATGCATCCAATAGCGGCAAGATCGCCAGCTTTAAAATTCGTTACATGCGCACCAACGGCAGTAACCCGGCCTACCATTTCATGGCCTGGAACAATCGGTACAGCAAACGGGCCAAAATCTCCATTTATCTGGTGCAGATCGGAGTGGCAAATTCCGCAATAAAGAATTTCCATTTCCACATCATGTGCCTGAACTGTTCTTCGGTTAATTGTCAGCTCATGCAAAGGCTCTGCAATGGCTGTTGTGCCGTATGCTTTTACTTGTTTTGTATTCATTTTACTTTTGAGGATTTACTTATAACAATGTTTTCGATTCCGGATAACACCCGGCGTTAAATAACACAGGAAAAAAATCTGCAACCTTCTTTTTGATATTGCAAAAAATGCTTCGCAGTTATTATCGGCCGACCATGTTTTGCAATTGTTGCGGATACCTTGCACCCTGCACATCTATTCCGGCTAATACTTTTTCAATATCCTGCAACTCTGTTACAGACAATTCAATATTTACTGCAGCAATATTTTCTTCCAGCCGGTGTAATTTTGTTGTTCCGGGAATGGGCACGATCCATGGATTTTGAGCTAACACCCATGCTAATGCAATTTGTGCGTTGGTAACATTTTTCTCTTTGGCAATTTGTCCAATCGCATCAACAACCAAGTGATTGGCTTTCCTGTTTTCTTCTGAAAAGCGTGGCACTATATTTCTGAAATCTGTTTTATCGAACTGTGTATTTGCATTAATAGCGCCTGTTAAAAAACCTTTACCTAATGGGCTGAAGGGAACAAATCCAATGCCCAGCTCTTCCAGCGTTGGCAATATCTCTGCTTCCGGTTCTCTCCACCACATCGAGTATTCGCTTTGTAGTGCGGCAACCGGTTGGATGGCATGTGCCTTACGAATGGATTGTGCACCTGCTTCACTCATACCAAAATATTTCACTTTACCTTCTTCTATCAGATCTTTTACAGTACCGGCAACATCTTCAATTGGTACAGCCGGATCAACTCGATGTTGATACAGCAGATCAATTACATCTGTTTGCAAATGTTTTAAAGATGCTTCCACAACTGCTCTTATCCTCGAAGGTCTGCTGTCTAAACCCAGTGTAGCATTACCTTCTCTAAAACCAAATTTGGTAGCAATCACTACTTCGTTCCGGTAAGGTTTCAACGCTTTTCCCAACAATGCTTCGTTCGCTCCCTGTGAATAAGCTTCTGCAGTATCAAAAAATGTAACACCCGATTCTACGGCTTTTTGAAGAAGTGCAACAGCCTCTTTTTCGTTGGTAGCAGGACCATAACCAAAGGTTAAACCCATACAGCCCAGACCAAGTGCCGAAACCTCTAAACCGCTTTTCCCCAGTATTCTTTTTTCCATAAATGAATTTTTATTGTACAAAGGTGACCAGAACAAATGGCCTGCATGGTATACAGATTACAGATTTACCTACCAGTTTTACTGATATCACTACAGTAATTGTTTAACTACTCTTTGAATGTTTAAATTTGTATTACACAAAAAACAGCAGTATGGATCAGGTTTTCAAGTTTGATACGGTGAGTGAATACAATGCGCTGAACAATCATGAAACATTGCACCCATTAGTGAGTGTGATAGATCTCTCAAAAGCAAAGCCACGGTCATGGGGCGACGGTAAAACTGTTAAGATCAATTATGGATTGTACATTGTTTTCCTGAAAGAAATAAAATGCGGCGATTTAAAGTACGGCTGCAATTACTACGATTACCAGGAAGGCACATTGGTATTTGTATCCCCCGGTCAGGTGATGGAGTTAGAAAACTTAAGTGTGTACCAACCCAAGGGCTACGCACTGGTATTTCATCCCGATCTGATCCATGGCACTGCACTTGGCAAACATATCCAGGATTACAGTTTCTTCGGCTATCAATCGAATGAAGCTCTTCATTTATCAGAACGTGAACGGCAGATCGTTATGGACTGTTTATCTAAAATTGAATTTGAATTACAACAATCGGTTGACAAGCACAGCAAGAAACTGATCGTTTCAAATATTGAATTGTTTCTCAATTACTGCGTTCGTTTTTATGATCGTCAGTTTATTACCCGTGATAATGTACACAAAGGAATTTTAGAACGTTTTGAAAATTTGCTGAATGACTTTTATCGCTCTGATAAACCACAAATAATTGGATTGCCATCGGTAGCTTATTGTGCAGGTGAATTGAATTTATCGGCTAACTACTTTGGCGATCTCATTAAAAAAGAAACAGGCAAAACAGCGCAGGAATATATTCAGGCGAAAGTGATTGATGTGGCGAAAGAAAAAATTGCTGATGCCAATCGGTCAGTAAGTGAAGTAGCGTATGAATTAGGATTTAAATATCCGCAACATTTTACACGACTGTTTAAACAACGTGTTGGGCAATCACCAAATGAGTTTAGAAACCTTAATTAAGGTTTAAGCTATAAGGTTGAGGGCTTAAGGTTTCCGTCCGACGAGGGCGTCTGACGTGGCGTACTTCTAACTTCGTACATCGTACTTTGGCTTATCCTCCAATCCCGATCATACTTCGGTTATGAATGCTATCGGCATTGATGTGTTCAAAGTCGGCATTGAACTGCCCGCCCTGTTCTTTTGCTTTGGAAGCAATATTGTTTTTGATGAGTTGTGTTATATCTTCTCCGTTGCGCAAGGCAGTTAACAAATCGGTTTCATGTTCAGCAAACAAACAGTTTTTTATTTTTCCGTCTGCAGTTAAACGCATACGGTTACAGGTGCTGCAAAAAGGTGCACTCATGGTGCTGATCACTGAAAATGTTCCTGCATGACCGGGAACGATATATCCTTTGGCTGTATCATGTTCTTCATTCTTTAATGGAAGAAAAGAATACTGCTGCTCCACTACCTGTAAGATCTGTTGCCAGGTAAATACCTGGTTGCTTGTCCAACGGTTACCGCTGAAGGGCATGAACTCGATGAAACGTACATGCACAGGCGTGCCTTTTGTCCATGCAATAAAATCATTGATCTCTCCATCGTTCAAACCTTTCATCACCACCACATTTACTTTTACGTGAAAGTTTCGGTTGATGAGCAGTTGAATATTATTATACACTTGTTGAAACTGATCTCTTCTGGTGAGGTGCTGAAACGTAGCAGGCTGTAATGTATCAAGACTTACATTGAGCGAACGCACACCTGCTTCTTCCAGCACATCCACAAACTCATGTAATCTTGTACCGTTGGTAGTGAGCGTCAATTTCACCGGCAACTTTCCCAAACGACGAATGATATCAGCAGCATCTTTGCGTACCAATGGCTCACCACCTGTTAAACGGATTTTGTCAACTCCGAGCTGCACAAATGTTTTTGCCAATGATTCTATTTCATCGGCCTGCATCAGGTGTGCCTGTTTGGTAAACTCATAATCCTCCTCCGGCATGCAATAAAAGCAACGCAGGTTACAGTTATCAGTTAATGATATCCGTAAATAATTATGAACCCTGTTATATTTGTCGATCAACATTTCTTTTTGTTTTGATCGTCATTGCGAGCCTTTTGGTTTGGTGAAGTAATCTCCATTTTGACAAAGATGGCTTCGTTCCCAGCAATGACGCACTTTCTATTGACTTAACTGCAAGGCTTCCTTCCTTTCCACCACTTTCAACTCATCCCCAACTGCAATAACGCCTTCCTGTTTATATAAAATATTCTGCCCGAAATACACTTTGTTATTTCCTGTTCTGTACGATGCCAATGTTTTCAAAGGTTCTTTTGCAGTTGCACCTGTTTCCTGGTCGGTGGTGGTTACCACGCATCTTGCACAAGGCTTTACTGAAAACAGATCGATTCCGTTTATCTGAAAATGCTTCATGGTATCTTCTTCGTATGGATCGCTGCCATTGAAAACAATGTTGGGACGAAAGCGATTCATGGGCACCGGAATTTCTAACCGGCTGTTCAAATCATCTAATGAAGCCTGCCCTATCATCAGCAAAGGATAGGCATCCGAAAACCCGGTGATCTCATTATTTATTGCATACTCCTTGTCCACCTTACGTTTGCTTTCATCAGGCATATACACCAGCTTACATGCAAGATTTAATTTGTTTGAAAACCACGTGTTGACCTCTTTACTCATTTCAATGGCTTCACACACATCATCCCAAATTTGCACGCTTACTAAATCGCTGCCTTCAGGATGCAAATGAAGATTGATCTTTTCTGCATCATTTCCTTTTTCCGATACAGTCAATTCACTTCCATAAATGGCCGTACGCAACAAAGCCAAACGGGGATACTCACGCTGCGTTAAAAAGCGATTGTCTTCTCCCACCAGCATCCACCGGCGATCATGCTCAATACCACGGTCGGTTAGTTTAGCCGAACTGAGTTCAATACCGCCAAGCGATTTAATGGGATAAACATATAAACGACTGATCGAAAGCATGCCTAAAATTACGCTATTTGTAAACGAATTCTTCTTTTGCTTTTGCAGTAAAGAATAATTTTTACCGGCATAAAATAACAGTACTTTTATAGGGCTCTTAATCTCCAACACTTAATCAGCATAAACATGAAACCTGTTATTACCATTGAGTACTGCCCCAAATGTCATTGGCTCTTACGTTCGGCTTACATTGCCCAGGAGTTATTAACCACTTTTGAAAACGAATTAAAAGGCGTTACACTGCAACCCAGTGAAGTAAGCGGCGATTTTCATATCTCCATCGATGGCAAAGAAATTTTCAACCGCAAAACATATGGTGGTTTTCCGGAGATCAAAGAATTAAAACAGGTGGTGAGAGATATTGTAAGTCCGGGTAAAAGTCTGGGACATGCAGATACCAAACCACATCACCAGAGTTCACTTTAATTTCCTGCTATGATCGGCATTATACTATGCGGCGGCCAAAGTACACGTATGGGCACAGACAAAGGTTTGTTGAAACATGAAGCAAAAACATGGGCACAAACTGCTGTAGATAAAATTGCCGCATTGCAATTGCCGGTAAAAATTTCTGTGAACAATCAACAGTTTGCAGATTATGCCGAAGTTTTTGCCGCAGACGATTTAATACCTGATGCTGCATCGCTGGCGTTGCATGGCCCTTTGTTAGGTGTGCTGAGTGCGCATGTACATTTACCCACACAGGATCTGCTGGTATTGGCCTGCGATCTGCCACTGATGGACTCTGCATTACTCAAAGAACTGTATCAATACTATCTTGATAATCCGGGTTACGATGCTTACCTGTTTGATAATGACGGTGAGCATGAACCACTCTGTGCCATTTATGTTGCCAGGGGATTATTAACCATTGATGAAATGCTGCAGCAGGGGCAGCTTACACGTTACAGCATGAAGTTTATGCTCGATCATTTATCGGTGTACAGTATTCCCGTAAAAGAAGAACAGAAAATTTTCTTCCGCAACTTTAATGCACATGCCGAATTAAACGGTTTGTAAACCAAGCATTTCTTTTTCCACTTTTACAAAAGCCTCTTTCCCTGCAGCACATAAAGAACAGCAATAATCTGCAGCTAATGTTTCAAATTTTACACCTGCTGCAATGTTTCTCTCCGGTTCGCCCATTGTTTCATCATATACAGTTAAGCAATCGCTGCATTGATAAACGTATGCTGTTACAGGCTTTTTTTCTGAGTCTCTTTTTACAGGTACAACTTTTTCAACTTTTGCCTGTTTTCCTTCAAGATGTTGATAGAACGCAGCAATCGAACGACGCAACTGTTCCGACAATAAAAATTTTGGATTGTTACTGCTGAACACATAACCTGTTCGTTCGTTGGGGTTGAATTCGTTGGCGCAAAGCACATCGTACACATGCAGCAACTCCCAGCCAAACAGCTTGAGCAACGGCTTCCGTTTCACTAAGATGCTGCTGAACACTTCACTCTTGCTTCTTGTTTTAATGCCAATGCAAAGACCAAAGGTTCGTATATCTTCATTGTTGAGTTGTTTCACTAAATAATTCTTCAACGCCAACCCTTCACTGCAATCATCTTCTACCTGAAAATTCAATTCGTTAGCAGCATGGCGCACATTCACCTGGTATTTATCCAGCAACAAACTCCACTTTGCTTTGTCTTTTTCATCAATGCCTTTTACAATAATACTTTTCCATGGTGTAGAACATAATTGCCCGATTTTGGTTTCCAGGCAAAGCTTACTGACTTCTTTCAGAAAATCAACACTGAACAATTCATCTCTCCGGTACACACCCATCCAATACTTACTGCTATTGTACTTATTGAATCCTTCGTAGTAAGGCAGGTTGAAAGATGGGAACTGCACCGCTTTTTCAACAGGCTTGGTAATGTAACGATCTGTATGCACCAGCTTCATCAATGTTTCGCCCTGCGCTTGGGCGTTATCAGAAAACCGTACTTTATGATCAATGATGATCTGCTCAATTTCTTTCGAAACCTTTGCCACATCGTTTGTGTACACAAGCTGCGACCATTCGTAAATGGTATTCGTTTTTGGAAAACGAATAAAAAGATGCCAGAAATGAGCTGCTTCTTTTGCAGCCACCCAGTTGATATTACCCGTAAGCATTGGCGTAAAACTCTGGTTACTGTCGCTTACATTTATTTTTAAAGTAGGCTGATAGTCGATGCCATCAAAAATATCTTTGTACACACCCTCACTCAACCATGTATTGTTGATGAAAATTTCTTCAGCAGGATAAGAACTGACAATGTTGGGATGTTTTTCATTCCCTGTTTCATAAGCAATATCAATGCGATCAAGTTCACTCAACAACTCCTGCCTGTTTTCAACACTTACGCTGATAAGCAATT
>JAACZX010000072.1 GCA_009996555.1 Chitinophagaceae bacterium
AATTCGTAAGTTTCACGCTTTCAATATTAATAGATTGTACTGCAAACGTTTGAAAACACACAGCGAACAATTGTTATCATGTCATTTCCTTATTTTTGCCCCTTCTTAAACCGGGCCTTCTGATTAACCCGGTACACCTTTGACCAATACCTGCATTCTACTAATTGATTTATTATAATGAGCAAAAAAGTTACAAAGATCGGCGTATTAACTTCTGGTGGCGATGCCCCGGGTATGAACGCCGCCATCAGGGCAGTAGTACGTACTGGTCTCTATCACAATATGGAAGTGTTTGGTATCATGCGTGGATACCAGGGAATTATTGATGATGATATTGTTCCTATGCACAGCCGCAGCGTGGCAAATATTATTCAACGTGGCGGCACCATTCTTAAAACAGCAAGAAGTAAAGAATTTTACGAGCCCGAAGGAAGAAAGAAAGCGTACGAAAATTTAAAGAAACATGGTATTGACGGCCTGGTTATTATTGGTGGCGATGGCAGTTTCCGTGGTGCACAAAAATTTTCGAACGAATACGATATTCCATGTATTGGTTTACCCGGTACAATTGATAAGGATATTGCAGGAAGCGATTTTACGATTGGTTTTGATACAGCAGTGAACACAGCTGTTGAAGCAATTGATAAGATCCGTGATACTGCCGATGCACACGACCGCCTTTTTGTTATTGAAGTAATGGGGCGTGATGCGGGTTACATTGCCTTGCACAGTGGTATTGCTACAGGTGCTGAACATATTCTTATTCCTGAAACAAAAACCGATCTTGAATTGGTGGTTGATTCACTTGAAGAAAAAGAACGCCGTAAAAAATTAGTGAACATGATTGTAGTGGCTGAAGGTGATGAAACCGGCGGTGGTAACGAAGTAGCTGCTATCATCAAAAAACGTCTTCCACATCTTGATACAAGGGTTTGTATTCTTGGTCATATCCAGCGTGGGGGCTCACCTACCTGCCTCGACAGGCTGATTGCAAGCCGTTTAGGTTATGCAGCAGTTGATTCTTTAATTGAAGGCAAGCACAATACCATGATCGGTATTATGAATAATAAACTTCATTTTACGCCACTTGATAAAGCTGTAAAAGCCAAGCAGCGTATCAGCGATGAATGGATGAAGATCGTAAAGATCCTCGCCAGCTAATAAAATTGAAGCCGGGTTTTTATCCGGCTTCATAGTTTGTTAACTTTACAACTCACCCGCATTTCAGCCTTACATTAATAAGCCATGCGGTTGATTAAATAACCAAATCAGAATTTAAAATCTTCAAATAACCCTTTATGTCAAAAAGTGTAGCTAAATATCTGCATACAGAAATGGATAAGGAAGCAGGAAAAAAACACATGAGCCACAGAACAAAAATTGTTGCAACTGTTGGCCCCGCCTGCGATACATACGAAAAACTGCTTGAGCTGGTGAGAGCCGGTGTAAACGTTTTCCGTCTCAACTTTTCGCATGGCGCACATGAAGATAAAGCGCAGATCATTGAGCATATCCGCACCATCAATAAAAATGAGCCTTACAATATTGCTATCCTCGGCGATCTGCAGGGACCTAAGCTACGTGTAGGTGAAATGGAAAATGGTGGTATTGATGTGGCCGAAGGCGACATTCTCACATTTACCAATGAAAAACTGGTTGGCAATAAAGAACGTATTTATGTTTCATACCCTAACCTGCATAAAGATGTAAAGCCAGGCAACATCATCCTGATTGATGATGGCAAACTGGAAGTAAGAGTGGTGGGTATTACCCGTGGTAACGATGTGCAGGTGCAGGTAACATTAGGCGGAAAGCTTTCGTCTAAAAAAGGCATCAACCTTCCTGATACAAAAATTTCTCTTCCTGCATTAACAGATAAAGATCTTGCTGATCTTGATTTTATCATTGACCAGGAACTTGACTGGGTGGCATTATCGTTTGTGCGTAATGTAAAAGACATTATCATACTCCGTAATAAACTTGATGAGCGTAAAAGCAAAACCAAGATCATTGCAAAAATTGAAAAACCGGAAGCGGTAGCAAATATCCGTGACATCATCATTGAAAGTGATGCCATCATGGTTGCCCGTGGCGACCTGGGTGTTGAAATGCCTGTTGAAAAAGTTCCGTTGATCCAGAAAGACATCATCCGCAAATGTATCCACCGTGCAAAACCGGTAATTGTTGCAACGCAGATGATGGAAAGCATGATCGATCGTGTAAAACCAAACCGCAGTGAAATTACCGACGTTGCCAATGCGGTGATGGAAGGTACTGATGCTGTGATGTTGAGTGGCGAAACTGCAACCGGTAATCATCCTGCACTGGTGGTTGAAACCATGTGTAAGATCATTGAAGAAGTAGAAACGAGTACGTATTACCGTTATGATCGTGAAGAAGATCTGAAACCGCAGCCGCACTCTCCTTCTTTCCTCAGCGATGCGATCTGTTACAACGCCTGCGAAATTGCAAAGGATGTACACGCAAGAGCACTTATTGGTATGACGCAGAGCGGTTACACAGGTTTTATGTTGAGCAGCTTCCGTCCGAAAGCGCCATTGTTCATCTTTACAAAAGAACGTACACTGGTAAACCAGCTCAGCCTCAGCTGGGGTGTTCGTGCATTTTATTATTCAGAAGAGATCAGCGTGGATGACATCATCAGCGACCAGATCAACATTCTGAAAGAAAGAGGATTTTTAAATCCGGGTGATATTGTGGTGAACACCGGAAGTACTCCTGTTCATCTGCATCTGCCCACCAACCTCATCAAGATCACCGTTGCTGATTAATCATCATCAATGTATCAATAGTAAAAACGCCCCTTTCATCAGGGGCGTTTTTATTTAGTTCGTACTTTCATACTGCATGCGTTCATTTACATTTACCAGTTTAAGCGAATCGGTTATACTGCTCATGTTTCATAACACGATCAGCGAAGATGTGCATTTGCAGGTAATGCATGCCAAACAACGTATTGAACAAACGCCCTTTCCCGGTTTTACCGAAGCTGTACCTGCTTACACTTCGTTGGCAATACACTTTCAACCCCAACTGATCGAAACAACGAACAGCATCAGCAGCACAGTTCAGCAATACATTTTCGATTTACTCACACAGCCGGTAACTGAAACGCAACAGCAAACTGAAAGACTGATTGAAATTCCGGTTTGTTATGATGAAACGGTGGCACCTGATCTTATTGAAACAGCCCGGCAATTGCAATTAACTACAGATGAACTGATCAGTATTCATCTTTCAAAAACATACAGGCTGTATATGCTGGGCTTTACACCGGGCTTCCCTTATTTGGGAAAGCTGGATGAACGCATCATTACACAACGGAAACAACAACCAAGGCTTAGTGTACCAGCAGGGTCTGTTGCCATTGCAGGTGAGCAGACAGGCATCTATCCTTTTGCTACTCCCGGCGGCTGGAATATCATTGGGCAAACACCCGTTCAATTATTCAACCGTTCATCTGAAAATCCTTTCCTGTTACAAGCTGGCGATCAAGTACAGTTTAAACAAATAACACTGCAGGAGTTTTATGCATTGTCGTCATCAACAAAAAAATCTGAAGAGAGTTGATCAGCATGTCCACTCCCCTTTTACATATTGAACAATGCGGTTTTTTAACCAGCTTACAGGACACAGGCCGAAAAGGTTACTTGCAATATGGTGTCAGCAAAGGCGGAGCCATGGATCAGTATGCGGCTGAACTTGCCAATACGCTTGTAGGAAATACAACTTCGCAGGCTGTACTTGAGATCACACAATCGCCTCACAGGTTCCGGGTTTTGAAAGATACAGTTGTGGCGTTTACCGGCGGAGGATTGCAACCGCAGATCAATGATGTTTCCATTCCGCTGCTGCAACCGCAATTTGTTTCAGCAGGCACTGTTATCAGTTGCAAACAACCCTTACCCGGTTTTCGGTTATACATGGCCGTGGCAGGAGGTTTTGCTGCAGAACAATTCCTGGGAAGCAGCTCTACTGATCTTTTATTAACAGCCGGAGGACTGAATGGAAGAACACTGAAAAAAGAAGATGTGCTGGAACAACGCAACAAACGATCTCCATTACAACAATCATTATTAAATGTGCTGAAAGCCGGTGCAGCAATTGAACTTCCTGTTAAACCTGTTGCACATACAACAATCATCAGAGTGTTGCAAGGACCAGAGTGGCATTTTCTTACTGCTGAGGCGAATACACTCTTCAGCAATTCATCGTTTACTGTAACTGCCAACAGCAACCGCATGGGCTACCGCATAAAAGGAATTGCATTGCCTGCCAACCGGTCCTGCAATATCATTTCATCACCGGTAACACAAGGCACTGTGCAGTTAACTGATGCAGGTGAAATGATTTTACTGATGGCTGATGCACAAACTGTTGGTGGTTATCCACGCATTGCACAGGTTTGTGCTGCTGATCTTTCGCTGTTGGCGCAGAAAAAACCAACTGATACAATTCAATTTCAAATTGTAAGTTTACAGGAAGCAGAAGAGCTGTATGTGCAACAACAGAATGAATTGAAAAAGACAGCAGGCATTCTGCAATCAAAGTTATAACTGCTTATACAGTAACAGACGATAACAGAACATGACATCAATTGATCTCAATTGCGATCTTGGCGAAGGCATGACAACTGATGAGCAGATCATTCCGCTCATCAGCAGTGCAAATATTGCCTGTGGTTATCATGCCGGCGATGAACACAGCATCAGGCATACAGTTGCTTTGTGCATGCAGCATCATGTAGCTATTGGCGCACACCCTTCCTGGCCCGATAAAGAAAATTTCGGTCGCACAGAAATGCAGCTTCCGTCTGCTGAATTATACAGTTGCATTACTGAGCAGCTGAAACTGATTAACAGTATTGCGGTGCAAATGGGTACACGCCTGCAGCATGTAAAACCACATGGCGCATTGTACAACCAGGCGGCAAAAGATAAAGTCATAGCTGCAACAATAGCGCAGGCTGTAAAAGATGTTGATGCATCTCTGATCCTCTTTGCATTAAGCGGAAGTGTTTTAGTAAAAGAAGCAGAACAGCTGGGTTTGCAAACAGCCAATGAAGCATTTGCCGATCGTACTTACCAGGATGATGGCAGTTTAACGCCACGCACAAAAGCAAATGCACTCATTACCGATGAGCAGCAGGCAATAAAACAAGTATTGCAGTTGGTCACTACACAAACGGTATCAACCATTAACGGAAAAACGATTCCAATAAAAGCTGATACGATCTGTTTACATGGCGATGGTACACATGCTGTTGCGTTTGCTCAACTCATTTCACACACATTAAAACTGCAAGGCATTGGCATCCACAAAAAATAAATTCCGAATATTGGGCGGTAAAGGTGCTGGTGCAGCTTTCCTGATGGCAACGTCAGCTATTGGCCCTGGCTTTCTTACGCAAACCACTGTGTTTACACAGCAATTGCTGGCAAGCATGGGCTTTGTGATCCTCATCTCCGTACTCATTGATATTGTTGCACAACTCAACATCTGGCAAATACTAACGGCCAACAACAAACGTGGATCAGAACTGGCAAACGAAGTGATTCCGGGAAGCGGCCATGCGCTCACCATTCTCATCTGCTTTGGCGGATTGGCATTTAACATCGGTAATATTTCAGGTGCAGGCCTGGGGTTGAATATTTTATTTCCTGTGAGTGTGGAAACCGGCAGTATCATTAGCGCTGCCATTGCAGTTATTATTTTCTTATGGAAAGATGTAGCAAAAGCAATGGACCTGTTTGTAAAACTGCTGGGCATTGTAATGCTGGTGCTCACAGGATATGTGGCTGTTTTTTCTGCACCTGATATGAACGAAGTAGCAAGACGCACCTTTGCTCCATCAAGCATCAGCTTAACAGCCATTGTTACATTGGTAGGCGGCACGGTTGGTGGCTATATTACATTTGCAGGTGCACACCGTTTGCTGGAAGACAAAGCTGCTCTGCAAATGAAAGAAGTAAAGAAAAATGCTGTAAGCGGTATCATCCTTACTGCACTTATGCGGATTCTTTTATTCCTTGCTGTATTGGGTGTCGTAAGCAGAGGCTTTTCACTTGATGCATCTAATCCTGCAGCATCGGTATTTCAACAGGTACTTGGAGAAACCGGTTACAAAATGTTTGGTATTGTATTATGGAGTGCAGCCATTACATCTGTTGTCGGCTCAGCATTTACATCAGTGAGTTTCTTAAAAACACTCAATCCTTTTTTTGAAAAACAGCAACGCTGGACAACCATCGTTTTTATTCTTGTTTCCACACTGGTATTTCTCTGGTTGGGCAAACCAATCGTTATATTGATATTAGCTGGTGCATTAAATGGCTTCATCCTTCCGTTTTCATTGGGTTTAATGTTATGGATCATGATGAAACGAAAACTTGTGCATTACAACCATCCGCAATGGTTATTATGGAGCGGCTGGCTGGTTGTAGCTGTTATGCTATGGATGAGCATTGTAACGTTCATTAACGAAATACCGAAGTTGTTTTAAACAATAATTTTGTCATGAAGACACAAAGTCCCGAAAGAAGAATCATACTGGAAGCTAAAACTGTATTCTTTGTGTTTCTTTGAGCTTTCGTAATTTTTGCGACAAATCATCCGTTAGTATGAATCAATCTGCAACACATAACATGTTTTACATGGCTGTGCTCTGCCCACCTGAAATTGACAGGCAAATACAACAGTACAAAGAATGGATACGTGACAGGTTTGGTTGTACAGTTGCGTTAAAATCGGCAGCGCACATTACACTCATTCCTCCATTTTGGTTAGAACATAAGCTGGAAAATGATCTGATCAACACATTGAACAGCTTTCATTCACCAATACCGGCTTTTCCTGTTACATTAAATGGCTTTTCTCATTTCAGCAATCGTGTCATTTTTATTGCGGCAGAAGAAAACCATCAGCTGGGTGCATTGCGCAAAGCAACAGAAGATCATTTTATTATTCCGTTTCACAACAGCATTAAACCAGATGACCGTCCTTTTCATCCGCATGTAACCATTGCCAACAGGGATATTAAACCCGGCGATTTCAATAAAGCATGGGAACATTTTGCACAAAAAAATTACAGGACAGTTTTTGAAGCCAGCACAATTTCATTACTAAAACTAAGTCCGGGTAAATGGCAGGTAATTGCTGAAAGAAAATTCAGCCACTGACATTTTGCTGTTTTAACAAATTTATAGTAGTGCAAACGGTTGAACAGATCAGATAATCGGAGAACTCCTTTCACCCAAAATCAATACCTTTCACGTTTTAATAAAACATATAATTTCAGCAGATGAAAACGTTTCTATCGATTATGCTTGCCTGTTGTACGCTCTTTGTTTCGGCACAGGACATCAGCATTATTCCGCAGCCATTTGAAGTGAAACAACCTGTAAAAGGAACTTACACGTTAAAACAAAAAATTACATGGAGCAGCAATTTCCCCGCCAGCGAAGAAGCGTCTGCTGTAACAAACTACCTCAGCGAATACCTGAAAAAGTATTACAACATTGATCTGGTAAAATCAAACAGCAATAAAGCTGATATTGTTTTCTCTTCAACCCGTATGCCCACAAACGGCGCATTGGCCTATCGTTTAAACGTAAGCAAAAGTGGTGTTCGTATTGAAGCAAATTTCAACGAGTCTGCTTTCCATGCGGTCCAATCATTTATTCAGTTGTTACCTGTTCAGCAAAATGGTGCAGTTGCAATTCCATTTGTGCAGGTATTTGATAAAGCCCGTTTCGATTACCGTGGCATGCATCTCGATGTTGGCCGCCATTACGAACCCGTTTGGTTTATTAAAAAGTATATTGACTATCTCGCTTTACACAAGATCAATACATTTCACTGGCATTTAACTGAAGACCAGGGCTGGCGTATTGAGATCAAAAAATATCCTGAGTTAACAAGCATTGGCAGCAAACGTAACGGAACGATTACTGGTCGCTATCCCGGCAAAGGCAATGACAACAAACCGCATGAAGGTTTTTATACACAGGAAGAAATTAAAGACGTAGTTGCTTATGCAAAAAGCCGTTTTGTTGAAGTGGTGCCCGAAATTGAAATGCCCGGCCACGGCAGTGCCGCTATTGCTGCTTACCCTTGGTTAAGTTGTTTTCCTAACAGAACAACTTCTATTCCTTTAAACATGGTTTCGTTGAAAACTGTGCAGGAAGCACAACAAGGCCGTGTAAAATTTGTGCAGGAAACATGGGGTGTGTTTGATGATGTATTCTGCGCAGGCAAAGAAGAAACATTCAAGTTTTTAGAAAATGTATTGGATGAAACCATCGCACTCTTCCCTTCGAAGTATGTGCATATTGGTGGCGATGAATGCCCCAAAACACATTGGAAGCAATGCCCCAATTGCCAGAAACGTATGAAAGAACTGAAACTGAAAGATGAACATGAACTGCAGAGCTATTTTATTCAGCGTATTGAAAAGTACCTGAATGCAAAAGGCAAAACCATTATTGGTTGGGATGAAATTCTGGAAGGTGGTTTAGCGCCGAATGCACAAGTGATGAGCTGGCGTGGTGAAGCAGGTGGTATTGCTGCAGCAAAAGAAAATCATTATGTGATCATGACACCCGGCAGCCACATGTATTTCGATCATAAGCAAACAGCAAATGAAGATTCAGTAACCATTGGAGGTTTTACAACCATACAAAAAGTGTACACGTACGAGCCTATTCCCAAAGAGTTACCGGAAAGTCAGTGGAAGTTTGTGCGTGGCGCACAAGCCAACGTTTGGACAGAATACATGAACAATACCAGCAAAGTGGAATACATGATCTTCCCTCGTATGGCAGCATTAAGCGAAGTGTTGTGGACAGCTAAAGACAAACGCAACGCAGCTGATTTTGAAAAACGCTTACTCATTCAGTTCAAGCGTTACGATATGTGGGGTGCGAATTACAGTAAAGCATTCTTCGATCCGAAATCGACTGTTGAAACAA
>JAACZX010000073.1 GCA_009996555.1 Chitinophagaceae bacterium
TTTAAAGCCGGTAAGAAAGAAAATAAGTTGGGCATGCGTGCAAGCGAAACGGCAGAAATGATCTTTGAGAACTGCCGCATTCCTGATGCAAACAGGATTGGTGAAGTGGGTGATGGTTTCAGGCAGGCATTGAAAATACTTGATGGTGGACGTATCTCTATTGCTGCTTTATCATTAGGAATTGCAAAAGGAGCGTTTGAAGCTGCATTGAAATATTCGCAGGAGCGGCATCAGTTCGATCAACCCATTGCTAATTTTCAAGGAATCTCTTTCAAACTGGCAGATATGGCTACAGAAATAGCCGCTGCTGAATTACTGATCATGAAAGCGGCTGATCTTAAAAACAGGGGAGAGAAAGTAACAGAAGCAGGTGCTATGGCAAAGTATTATGCAAGTGAAGTGGCGGTGAAAGTAAGTAATGATGCTGTGCAGATATTTGGTGGCTATGGTTACACCAAAGATTTTCCGGTAGAGAAATTTTATCGTGACAGTAAATTGTGTACTATTGGCGAAGGTACCAGCGAAATACAAAAAATTGTAATTGCCCGTGAGCAACTAAAATAGTATCGAAGCATGAGAGAAAGCAGGCCGTTCCGAAAGGAGCGGCTTTGTTCTTTAGTCTAAAAAGTCATCTTCTTCCTTTGGCCCGTACTTGCTGAACAGTTTATCTATAGCCCCGCCAAAAATGGGGAATTTATCTTTTGCAAAATTTTTGATAACATCAATGGCATCATAAGCCTGTTGTTCTGTTAATCCTTTTTCCATTAACCGGTTGATGAGGTCTTGCATTTCTTAGTGTTTAAAGTGGAAAGGTAAAAGTTTAAAGTGTTGTATCAGCAAAAGAAAAAACCTGTTGATTTTATTCAACAGGTTCAATTATCGTACTTCCAGCTTCGTAATATTATACTAGTACTTACGCAACTTTCAGCATACCAAGTTTGCTCTTGTCAAACTTATGTACTGCATAATCAAGTGTAAGGTGGAATTGTTTTTCTTCACTGCCTGGTAAGTCAAACATTGCATCGGTTAAAATGCTTTCGCAAATACTGCGCAAACCACGTGCGCCCAGCTTATATTCCATTGCTTTTGCCACCATGAAATCATACACATCATTATCAACAATCAGTTCAATGCCTTCCAGCTCAAACAGTTTTTTGTATTGTTTAATGAGTGCATTCTTTGGCGTAACAAGAATTTCACGGAGTGTTTCTGCATCCAGCGGATTGAGATATGTAACAACAGGTAAGCGGCCCAGCAACTCAGGAATAAGGCCAAAGCTTTTCAGATCCTGTGCATTTACATACTGCAGCAGGTTCTTCTTCATGTGTTCCTGTTCTTCTTTGTTTACATTAAAACCAATTGCATTGGTGTTAACACGGCGTGCAATCACTTTATCAATACCATCAAACGCACCACCGCAAATAAAGAGAATGTTTTGTGTGTTGATCTTGATGAGTTTTTGCTCAGGATGTTTACGTCCGCCTTGTGGTGGAACCAGTACTTCCGTTCCTTCGAGCAACTTCAGCATACCTTGCTGCACACCTTCACCACTCACATCACGTGTAATGGATGGGTTGTCGCCTTTACGTGCAATTTTATCGATCTCATCAATGTACACAATTCCTTTTTCAGCAGCAGCCACATCGTAATTACAAACCTGTAACAAACGTGTAAGAATGCTTTCCACATCTTCGCCCACATAACCGGCTTCTGTAAATACAGTGGCATCAACAATGGCAAAAGGAACATTCAGAAGTTTGGCAATTGTTTTTGCAAGTAAGGTTTTACCGGTACCGGTTTCACCTACCATTACAATATTGCTTTTCTCAATTTCTATTTCGCTTTCTGCTTTTTGTTTTAAACGTTTGTAGTGGTTGTAAACGGCAACTGCCAGTGTTTTCTTGGCTTCATCCTGACCAATGATGTATTCATCAAGGAAGCGTTTGATCTCCACCGGTTTTTTCACATTGAGTTTAAAGCTGGAAGTGGTTGCTTCATTGCGGAGCAGCAACTCCTGTGCAATGATCTCCTGTGCATGTTCAACGCAATTCTCACAGATATGACCTTCCTGCCCTGCGATGAGGATCTTCACTTCGTCTCTGCTTCTGCCACAAAAAGAACAATGCAACATATTGTTTTTCGCCATTTGGAATGGGTTTTCAGGTTGGTTTGGTTATACAAAGCCAACTCAAAGATAATAATGCTTTTTAATTAAGGTAGTAGAATGATAAAAAAGGGATGGAATACTACAAGTTTCCATCCCTTTTGCTGCTGTAAATAATTGACTACAGCTTATCTAAGATGCCATCCACAATGCCGTATTTCACAGCTTCATTGGCATCCATCCAGTAATCACGGTCAAAATCTTTTAACACCTGCTCAACTGTTTTGCCGCAGTTTTCAGCAAGTATTTTAGCGCCCATTTCCTTTGTTTTGGCTATTTGTGCAGCAATGATCTCAAGATCTGCACTGGTACCTTGTGCACCACCAATGCTTGGCTGGTGGATCATCACTTCTCCACTTGGGAAAATGTAACGTTTGCCTTTAGTACCACCACTCAGCAGAATAGAACCCATTGATGCGGCCATACCCATGCAAATGGTGCTTACGGGTGAACTGATGAGCTTCATGGTATCATAAATAACCATACCGCTTGTTACCACGCCGCCGGGGCTGTTGATATAAAGTTTTATTTCTTCGCCGGGTTTCACTGCATCTAAGTACAGTAATTTGTTTACGATCTCTTTTGCAGAATTATCGTGTACAACACCCCAGAAAAAGATCTTGCGTTGTTCTAAGAATTTTTTATTGTAAGGACCAAAGGCGGCCGTTAAGTTTTCAAACGGGTTTTCTTTTGGCTCATCTTCTTCATCTTCGAAACGAACAGGAAACTGTAAATTATATTGCTTCATTGTTGTAACTGTTTTGAGGTTTAGCTGTCTTTTGATTTACGTGGATTCATCACCAGTACTTCATCAACAAGTCCATATTCTTTTGCTTCTGCAGCTGTCATCCAGAAATCACGGTCGCTGTCTTCTTTTACTTTTTCAAAAGGCTGACCACTGTGGTAAGAAATGATTTCATACAATTCTTCTTTCAGTTTCTTCACTTCATTTACCATGATCTGTATGTCTGTTGCCTGGCCACCCGCACCACCATAAGGTTGATGCAGCATAATGCGTGAATGTTTCAGGGCAGTGCGCTTACCGGCTGTGCCTGCACACATCAGCACTGCACCCATGCTTGCTGCCATACCAATGGTAATGGTGCTTACATCGGGGGTGATGTATTGCATGGTATCATAAATGCCAAGACCTGCATAAATACTTCCGCCGGGGCTGTTGATGTACATCTGTATATCACGTGTGCGGTCGGTACTTTCTAAAAACAATAACTGTGCAGTTACAATGTTTGCAACATAATCATTGACAGGTTCGCCCATGAAAATGATACGGTCCATCATTAAACGTGAAAAAACATCCATGCTGGCTACGTTCAGCGGACGCTCTTCAATAATGTATGGCGTAAGATTAGTTGGGGTGAAAGCGTTTTGATAATTGTGCAAAGTTGCGCCGGATATACCACGGTGTTTCACGGCGTATTTCTCAAATTCTTTATTCAAATCCATAATCGTTTATTTTCCGGTTTGAAGTTAAGGGAATCGTTTGGAATAGGAACCAACAGGAACATTTACAACCCAAGTTAGTAATGGATCATGAAAAAAGATCGCATTGATTCTTCCTGGCTCAAAAGCCTGCAATAAAATTGCAGTTTAGCATTTTCAAATACCATGCAAGGCATGAAAGCAGGACATTAAGGCAGAAGAGACGGTTTGTGGTTTAAGGTTTATGGTTTAAAGTTGCGGAGCCTCGGTTATTATGGCTGGGTTTATTGCAGATTACAGATTTTAGATTTCAGATGTTGGAGGCTTGCTTAAACAAAAACCCCACTGTTGTTTGTACAGCGGGGTTTAATATTTCGTACTTCCAACTTCGTACCTCGTACTTATTAATGGTGATGATGTTGGTGCTCTTCGTTCATCTTAATGAACTCTTCTGAGCTGATTTCTTTTTCATCTTTCTTTACCTGGCCTTCTGCCCACACAAATACTTTTTCTGTTACAAGACGGCGGTAAGTCTGGTCAACCTGCTGTTCGTCTTTCAGCAAACCATCAACATACTGATCTAACCATTCCAGGTTACCATCACCCAGGCTCATACTGCCAAAGTAGCTGAGCACCTGCTGGCGCATGCTTTCTTTCAGTTCTTCCTGTGTAACGTCCAGTTTATTTTCAGTAATGATCTTATCTGTGATCAATGTCCAGCGGAGCTGGTTGTTGAAGGTTGGGAACTCAGCTTCCACTTCTTCAGCCGACTTTGGTTTTTCACCAGAAGTAGCCAACCATTTTTTCAGGAAGCTTTCAGGTAGTTCCATTTTTGTATCATCTAACAATACATGGTACAGGTGGTGCTGTATCTGGTTGCTGCTTTGGCGATCCCAGTAAGCCTGGATATCGGCTTCAACAGCTGCACGGAAATCAGCTTCTGTTGCAATGTCTTTTCCGGGAAGCGCTTCTTTAAAAAACTCTTCGTTCATTTCACGCTTCTCAATCAAACCAACCTTTGTGATGGTGAGTTTGAAATTTTTTCCTTCTGCTTCAGCAGCATCTTTTAAACCAAGATCACTCACTACCCAGTTGCGTTCTTTTTCTTCAAATGCATCGGCCAGTGTAATGACAATGGTATCGTCTTTCTTTTTACCCTGCAGCTGCGTGCGGTAAGCAGGTGTAAAATATTTAACCAGGAGAGAGTTGTCTTTTTTAGTACCGCCTTCAACCACATTACCTTCTGCATCACTTTCTTCAAACGTAAGGTTCAGCACATTGTCGTCGCTGTTTACTGCTTCAGGTTCGGTCATTTTGCCGAAACGGTTTTGTAAACGCTCAATTTCTTCGTTCACCATGTCAGCAGTAGCTTTCACACGGTAGTAAGGAGCATTTATTTTACCAAGGTTGATCTCAAACGCAGGCTTCAAACCAATTTCAAAATCAAAGCTGTAATCAGCCGGTTGATCCATGTTTGGTTTAAACTCTGTATTGGTAAGCGGAAGTGGCTGGGCAAAAATGTCCAGTTTCTCATTTACCAGGTAGTCGTTCAATCCTTTTTCAATATTGCGGATCACTTCTTCGGTAAAAATACCCGGGCCATACATCTTCTTCACCATTCCGGCAGGAACCATGCCTTTACGGAAGCCGGGAATATTCGCCTGCTTGCTGTACGTTTTTAATGTTTTTTCAAACGCAGGAAAATATTCTTCCTTGGTGATCTTTACAGTGAGTTTGTCATTTAACAACCCAATGTTTTCTCTTGTTACTGTAGCCATAAATAACGTTGAATGTTTGAATGTTTAAAGTTTAAGGTTGGGGGTCGAACGTTGAAACATTCAACTTTAAACCTTAAACTGTAGTTGTTTTGTCCGGATGGAGGGACTCGAACCCCCACACCTCACGGCATCAGATCCTAAGTCTGACGTGTCTACCAATTTCACCACATCCGGAAGAGCGAACATCCAATGTAAAAAATCCAAATTTCAATACTGCTGTGAGCGTTGAATATTGGTTTTTGTTCGTTGGACCTTTTTAAAATGGTTTGCAAAGGTAGGGGGTTTCAGCATTTCATGCGTTTTGGAAAACCTGTTTTTCGTAAATTCGCATTTACTGGACTCAACTATTAACATACCGACCTATACCCTTACCCCGGAACAGGAAAAAAAGGAAATCCTTCGCCATTACCGTAGTTTGTTACGTTCGCTCAAAACGAAGTTGAAAAAAGGCGATAAGGAACTGGTGCGTATTGCCTTTGAAATGGCAGCAGAAGCTCACCAGACCATGCGCCGCAAAAGCGGTGAACCTTATATCCTGCATCCGCTGGCAGTGGCACAGATATGCGTGGAAGAAATAGGATTGGGTGTGCGTTCAACCATTTGTGCTTTGCTGCACGATACGGTGGAGGATACAGATATAACCCTGGAAGATATTGCCCGTGAGTTTGGAAACGAGATTGCCCGTATTATTGATGGACTGACGAAGATCTCTACAGTTGTAGATGCCAACTCCACACAACAGGCAGAAAATTTCAAAAAAATATTACTGACGCTTACCGATGATCCCCGTGTGATCCTGATCAAACTGGCCGACCGGCTGCACAATATGCGGACAATGGACAGTATGAAGCGGGAAAAGCAACTGAAGATATCAAGCGAAACAGTATATGTATATGCTCCGCTGGCACATCGTCTTGGTTTATATAATATAAAAACCGAGATGGAGGACCTGTCCATGAAGTACCTGGAGCCGGACACCTACAAAGAAATTGCACGCAAACTCAGTGAAACCAAGCGGGAAAGAAGCCGTTATATCAATGAGTTTGTAAAGCCCATTAAAGAAAAACTTGAACGTGCAGGTTTCCAGAGTTTTGAATTATATGGTCGCCCTAAATCCATTCACTCCATTTCCAACAAGATCAAAAAGAAAGGAGTAACGTTTGAAGAAGTGTATGATCTGTTTGCGATCCGCATCATCATCGATTCTCCACACGAAAGAGAGAAAGAAGATTGCTGGAAAGCGTATTCCATTGTAACGGATATGTACACACCATCGCCTGAACGTTTGCGTGACTGGCTGAGTAATCCGAAAAGCAATGGTTACGAAGCGTTACATACAACCGTAATGGGGCCGCAGGGTAAATGGGTGGAAGTGCAGATACGCACCAAGCGGATGAATGAAATTGCAGAAAAAGGATTGGCAGCTCACTGGAAATACAAAGAAGGTACAGGCGATGAGGACCGCTTTGATAAATGGTTCCATAACATTCGCGAAGCGCTGAATACGCAGGACAGTAGTTCTATCGATTTTCTGCAGGATTTCAAGAGTTCATTCCTGGCAGAAGAAATTTATGTGTACACACCAAAAGGCGATGTAAAGATGTTGCCTGTGGGTGCCACAGCGCTTGATTTTGCATTTAGTGTGCATAGTGATGTGGGCAGCCGTTGTATTGGTGCAAAAGTGAATCACAAACTGGTGCCTATTGCACACAAGTTGCGTAGTGGCGACCAGATAGAAATTATTACCAGCAGCAAGCAAAAGCCAAGCGAAGACTGGCTCAGCTTTGTGGTAACGGCCAAAGCCCGTAACAAGATCAAGGATGCATTAAAAGAAGAAAAGCGGAAAGTAGCCGATGAAGGAAAGTATGTGCTGCAACGCAAGCTGGAGCAAATGGGCGCTTCCTACGATGTACAGAATGTAGATACACTCATCCAGTTTTTTAAAGTGCCTTCGCACCTTGAACTGTATTATAAGATCGCTACAAAAACAGTTGACCTGAAAGAGCTGAAGGAACTGCAGCTGCATGGCGATAAATTTGAATTGCCCAAACCGGTAAAACCGGTACTTGAACCAAAACCCGAATACGATCCCAACAGGCCATCGCATAAAGATTCTGAGCTCATCATTTTTGGTGAAAGCAGCGACAGGATTGTGTATACTTTGGCAAACTGTTGTAAGCCTATTCCCGGCGATGATGTATTTGGATTTGTATCAACAGGAAAAGGGTTGATCATCCACCGCACCAGCTGCCCCAACGCATCAAGACTGCTTTCGAACTTTGGCCACCGTGTAGTAAAAACGAAATGGGCCAAGAACAAAGAAATTTCTTTCCTCACCGGTGTTAAGATCATTGGGGTGGATGATGTGGGTGTGGTTAGCAAGATCACCAACCTCATCAGCAGCGAAATGCGGTTAAACATCAGCGCCATCACTATTGAAGCAAAGGAAGGTGTGTTCCAGGGCAATATCAAGTTATTTGTGCATGATAAAGATGAACTGGACGATCTTGTTTCACGCCTGTATAAACTAACGGGCATTCAGAAAGTGGAGCGTTACGATACTGAGCAATAATTTCTTTTCCCACACCCGCATTTTTTTGCGGCTTGCCCTTGGTATTCTCTTATTTTTGCGGCTTCAAACTAATCCTCTCAAACTTTTTTATGGTTGATGTAATTCTCGGGCTCCAGTGGGGCGATGAAGGAAAAGGAAAAATTGTTGACTTTTTTGCTCCCAAGTATGATGTGATTGCACGTTTCCAGGGCGGCCCCAATGCAGGACACACATTGTATGTAAACGGTGAAAAAGTGGTGCTGCACCAGATCCCCAGCGGTATTTTTCACAAAGGCATTGTTAACCTCATTGGTAACGGTGTGGTGCTCGACCCGGTTACACTTAAAAAAGAATGTGAGAAGGTGGCGGCAATGGGTGTTAATGTAAAAGAAAACCTCTTTATTGCACAGCGCACAAATATTATTGTGCCCACACACCGTGCGCTGGATAAAGCTGCTGAGCTGGCCAAAGGCGATGAAAAGATCGGTTCAACCTTAAAAGGGATTGGTCCTGCTTATATGGATAAAACAGGCCGCAATGCATTGCGAGTAGGCGATCTGCTGGATCCTGAATTTACTAAACTGTATGAAAAGCTGAAAGCAAAACATTTGCAGCTGCTGGGTAATTACAATTTTACAGAAGACATCAGCGAGTGGGAAAAAGAGTTTTTTGAAGCAGTTGAGTTTTTGAAAACACTCAACATTGTAAATGGTGAATATTTTATCAATCAGAAAATAGCAGAAGGCAAGCAGGTATTGGCCGAAGGTGCGCAGGGCAGTATGCTTGATATTGATTTTGGTACATTTCCGTTTGTTACCTCATCCAATACTATTTCGGCCGGTGTAAGCACAGGGCTGGGTGTGGCACCAAACAAGATCAGGGAAGTGATTGGTATTACCAAAGCTTATTGCACACGTGTGGGCAGTGGCCCGTTCCCTACGGAGCTGTTTGATGCTACCGGCGATGAGCTGCGTAAGATCGGTAATGAATTTGGCGCAACAACCGGTCGC
>JAACZX010000074.1 GCA_009996555.1 Chitinophagaceae bacterium
AAGAGGTTGGCAAGATGAAAAAGTTCTGCATCTTCAATCACTCCCCATTCGTCCATTTCTGTAAAAATGTGTTGTGCCACTGAATGCTCTTCGTTCCAGGGTAGTAATCCAAATTCAAGCAACAGTGTGGTTAAAGCCCGTTCATGCTTCAGATCAAGATTAAAAAACTCAACTGAATCATCCACACCACTAAACTCCATCGGAGGCATATCGGGTGGAGTATCTGTTTGTGGCTTGAATTTTTCTTCCTGTTTAATAACACGCTCACGGATGAACTTGTTGACCAACGTGTGCAAACCTGCTTCATCGATCTTTAATAGCTCTGCACTCTTGTGAATATAATCCTGCTGTCGTGTAAAGTCTTCAACCTTATTGATCCGGCTGATGCTTTCGGCAATGGTATTAACAGCAGCTGCCTTTTTGGTTGTATCATTTCCTGCATCTTTCAGCATCACTTCAAGCTGAAAGAGAATGACATCTTTTTTATTTTGTTTGATGAACTCAATAAAGCCTGATGCGCCAACTTTGTTGACATAACTGTCAGGATCTTCTTTATCAGGAATCAGTACGAGATGAACATTCAAGCCTTCTTCCAGTGCAAGGTCCAAACCACGCATAGCCGCTTTTACACCAGCCGCATCACCATCATATAATATCGTAAGATTGTTGCTGTATTTTTTGATCAATCGTAATTGATCAGGCGTTAACGAAGTGCCACCGCTTGCAACAACATTTTCGATGCCTGCCTGGTGGAGTGAAATAACATCAGTATAACCTTCTACCAGTAAACATTCATCATTTTTATCAATGGCCTGTCTTGCAAAGTAAGTGCCGTACAGAAGTTTACTCTTTACATATACTTCATTTTCCGGCGTATTGATATACTTTGGTGCATTGTCTTTTTTACCAATAATGCGTGCACCAAAACCAATGATCTTTCCGGTGTTATTGTGAATGGGAAAGATGATGCGTTCACGGTAGTTATCCATCAACTCGCCATTGCGTTCGGTAACGATGCCTGTTTTAGTTAATAACTCAGGATTGTATTGCTGGCGCAATGCTTCGCTGGTAAATGCATCACGCTGGCGTGGCGAATAACCAAGTTGAAATTTCTGTATGATATCTTCCCGAAAGCCACGTTCTTTTAAATAGCTCAACGCAACGGACTGGCCTTCTTCGGTTGTAAATAATTGTTTGCTGAAAAACTGTTGGGCAAATGAATTGATGATGTGTAAGCTGTCGGCTGTTTGACGTAACTCTTTTGCTTCAGGAGAAGAAAACGTTTCTTCAACCGTTACATTATACTTGTTGGCAAGAAACTTTAATGCATCAACATAACTGTACTTTTCATGCTCCATTAAAAAGCTCACCGCATTACCGCTTTTGCCACAACCAAAGCATTTATATAACTCTTTGGCAGGCGATACAGTAAACGAAGGCGTTTTCTCGTTGTGAAAAGGGCAGTTGCCAAGATAATTGGCGCCACGTTTCTTCAACTTAACAAAGCCGCCCACAATTTCCACAATATCAATGCGGCTTAAAATCTGTTGTATGGTTTCCTGTGAGATCAAGGCGGGCAAATTACGAAGAAAAGTCCTGCAGTTTGTAGCCGGTAGTATTTAGCAGGCCGTTGTAGTGACTGTTTTTAATAGTGCTGACCAACATTCAGCGACTTACTTCAGACTTCCGGCTATCGGCTTCCCGACTTTCCATCTATTTCCCTACATTTGCACCCGTTATGACAATCGAAAAATTAAACGATATAAGGGAACGCATTCTTGTCCTGAGGAGGTTTCTTTGACGTCGAGAGCCGTCAATATAAAATCGCAGAAGACAAACAACTCTCTCTGAGTCCCGGTTTCTGGGACGATAATAAGCGGGCAACCGAAATTCTGAAGGAGATCAAAAACAACGAGTATTGGGTAGATCTTTACGAGGCTACCAATACAGCTGTTGAAGATTTTGCTGTGCTCTTCGAGTTCTGGAAAGGCGGCGACGCTACAGAAGAAGAAACAAAGGAAGCATACGAAAAAGCAGTAAATGCAATTGAAGATGCTGAATTTAAAAGTACACTCAATCAACCGGAAGATGAATTGCCTGCCGTGTTACAAATTAACTCCGGTGCAGGTGGTACCGAAAGCCAGGATTGGGCCGAAATGCTGGCACGTATGTACCGCATGTATGGCGAAAAGCAAGGCTGGAAAGTAACCGAAATGGATTGGCAGGATGGTGATGGTGCAGGCATTAAAACCTGTACTTACCAGTTCGATGGTCCGTTTGCTTATGGTTTTCTGAAAGCTGAAAGCGGTGTGCATCGTCTGGTGCGTATTTCACCATTTGATAGTAATGCACGAAGACATACTTCTTTCGTAAGCGTGTACGTGTATCCGTTAGTGGATGATACCATCACCATTGAGATCAACCCGGCTGATGTGAAAATGGAAACTTCACGAAGCGGTGGTGCTGGTGGACAGAACGTAAACAAAGTAGAAACCAAAGTACAGTTAACGCATATTCCAACAGGTATTGTGGTGGTTTGTCAGCAGGACAGGAGCCAGCTGGGCAACCGTGAACTGGCCATGCAGATGTTGAAAAGCCGTTTGTATGAAATGGAATTACAAAAGCGCAATGAGCTGAAAGATGCCACCAATGCCAAGAAGAAAAAGATCGAGTGGGGCAGCCAGATCCGCAGCTATGTATTTCATCCGTACAAAATGATCAAAGATCATCGTACCGATTTTGAAGTAGGCAACGTTGGCCCTGTTATGGATGGTGAATTGGATGGTTTCATCAAAGCCTATTTGATGAGTGAGAAGGAAGCAGAAGCGAAATAAGAAATTTGAAAATTTGAAAATGAGTTAATTTGAAAATAGTCAGATTGCTTGTTTTATTAATTTTCAAATTCTCAAATTGATAAATTTTCAAATTATCTTTTATGAATCTTGGTTATTTCAGTTATCCATTACCGGCCAATGAACCTGTATTGAACTATGCTCCCGGTTCAGCCGAAAAGAAACGTTTAAAAGAAGTATTAGCTGAGTTGAAAAGTACGGAAGTGGATGTGCCCATGTACATCGGTGGTAAAGAAGTACGTACCAATAAAAAGTTTGCATTAAGAGCACCACATGAACACAAGCATGTATTGGGCTATTATCACGAAGGTGAAGAGAAGCATGTGCAACAGGCTGTTGATGCAGCACTGGCAGCAAAAGAAGCATGGGCCAATATGAGTTGGGAAAACCGTGCAAACATTTTCTTACGTGCAGCTGATCTCATTGCAACAAAGTATCGTCCGTACATGAATGGTACAACCATGCTCGGCCAAAGCAAGAATGCTTACCAGGCAGAAATTGATGCTGCATGTGAGATCATCGACTTCCTTAAATTCAATGTTCATTTCTTAAGTGAAATATATCGTCAGCAGCCCATCAGTGGTTCGGGTATGCATAACCGTATGGAATATCGTCCGCTCGAAGGTTTTGTATTGGCAGTAACACCTTTCAACTTTACAGCTATTGGCGGTAACCTGCCAACAAGTGCTGCTATGTGTGGTAACGTGGTGATCTGGAAACCTGCACATACGCAGATCTACAGTGCGCAGATGTTCATGAAAATTTTAAAAGAAGCAGGCTTGCCTGATGGTGTCATCAACTTGATCTATGTTGATGGACCAACTGTAGGTAAAGTTTGTTTTACACATAAAGAGTTTGCAGGTGTACATTTCACGGGTTCAACAGGTGTGTTCAACAACATGTGGGAAACCATTGGAAAGAACATGAGCATGTACCGTTCTTATCCACGTATTGTTGGTGAAACAGGTGGTAAAGATTTTGTGATGGTGCACAAGAGCGCTGATCCCGATGTGGTGGCAACTGCTTTGCTCCGTGGCGCATTTGAATACCAGGGACAAAAATGTTCGGCTGCATCACGTGCTTATCTGCCTTCAAACATTGCAGAAAAAGTAAAGAAGAAACTGGTAGCAGGTGTCAACAGTTTTAAGGTGGGTACAGTTGAAGACTTTACCAATTTCGTGAATGCGGTAATTGATGAGAAGAGTTTCGATAAGATCAAATCATACATCGATAGCGCAAAACGTTCAAAGAAAGCAAGCATCTTAGTTGGTGGAGAGTGCAATAAGAAAGAAGGTTATTTTGTTCAGCCAACCATCATCGAAACAACCGATCCGAAATACACAACCATGTGCGAAGAAATTTTCGGGCCGGTATTGACCATTTATGTTTACCCTGCAAACGAGTATGAAAAAACATTGGAGCTGGTTGATGCAACTTCACCTTATGCATTAACAGGATCCATCATTGCTCAGGATCGTTATGCAGTTGAACTGGCTACATCGAAATTGCGTAACAGTGCAGGTAACTTCTACATCAACGATAAACCAACCGGTGCAGTAGTTGGTCAGCAACCATTTGGTGGTGCACGTGCAAGTGGAACAAATGATAAAGCAGGTTCTATCCTTAATCTTTATCGTTGGTTAAGTGCACGTACAATTAAAGAAACATTTAATCCGCCAACAGATTACCGTTATCCGTTTCTTTCAGAAGAATAAATAAGCAGACAAAATAAATTTGCAGAAGCCGCCCGTGAGGGCGGCTTTTTTAATTTCATACAGATGCTTGTAAAAGCCTGAACAATTGTTTTGTATGCGGTAATAATTGTTTTGGCACGGTTTTTTAAAGGGTAGGATTGTCTTCGCCGGCGATATTGTTCATTTAAATCAATTACAATGAAAGCATTACTTATCTCAGGGGCGTTTTTATTTATGGCAGGATTAGGTTACGCACAACATAGCAAAGTGCATGTTGGCTTGAAAGGCGGTTTAAATATTTCAAACATCGCAAGTTCACCTGATGCAAATTATGAAACCAAAGCAGGGTTTCATGCAGGAGGTTTAGCACATATTCATCTTAGTAAATCATGGGCATTGCAACCGGAAATTATGTATTCCGGCCAGGGTGCACAAACAAGCAACTCAAAAACAAGGCTGCATTATGTAAATGTGCCGCTGCAATTGCAATATATGTTCGATCGTGGTTTCCGTATTCAGACAGGACCACAGTTAGGCGTACTTGCAGCTGCCAATGTGCAACAGGGCGATACGAAAGTGGATGTAAAAAACTCTTTCAAAAATACTGATCTTGGATGGACCGTTGGTGCAAGTTATGTAGGCGAATCAGGCCTTGGTGTTGATGCACGTTATAACCACGGTTTCACAAATATTAATGATGCCAGCTCAGTAAATCTGTATAACAGGAATATCCAGGTTGGCGTGTTCTATGTATTCAAACACAAGTATTAATTTTCAGCATACACAGTGAGGTTGGAGAGCCGTACGGAAGTGCGGCTCTTTTTTGTGCCGTAAAGAATGTATGCAGTGTATTTCGGAGTAGTTTAACCCGAAGTGTTTATTTTTATCAAAATTTCAAATAGTGAAGACCATCTTATCAAACGAGCAGTTACAACTTACTATACAACGCCTCAGTCACCAGTTGATCGAAAATCATTATCCGTTTACCGATACGGTGATTGTGGGCTTGCAGCCAAGAGGTATTTTCCTGGCCGATAAAATTGTAAACAGCATCAGGACCAGCTATCCCGCTGTAAAACTGCATTACGGAAAACTGGATATTACCTTCTATCGTGATGATGTGCACAAAGAGCTGCATGTTGCCAATCAAACAACCATTGACTTCGATATCGAAAATAAAAACGTCATTCTCATTGACGATGTACTGTACACCGGCCGCACCATCCGTGCAGCAATGGATGCATTGGTTGATTTTGGCCGTCCTGCAAAAGTGGAATTGCTGGTGCTCGTCGATCGCCGCTTCAACCGCCAGCTCCCCATCCAGCCCGATTATACCGGCAAAGCCATCGACTCCATCCTCAGCCAAAAAGTAACGGTTGACTGGGAAAAACCGGAAGTGATTCTGTTGTAGGTTACAAGGATCAAGGGGCAAGGCACAGGGCTGATTCAGTCTGTAAAACAAATTGAAACACTATAAAAAAGTAAACCTATGTCGCTCCAGTTAGAAGTACGCTTTTACAAGTTTGCAGAGACAAGCAGGGATTTTTGCCGTAATGTGAAATGGGATATAATCAACACTGAATACATCAAACAGCTGATCCGCTCAAGCGGTTCCGTGTCGGCCAACTACATCGAAGCCTCAGATGATTTGGGAAAGGCTGATGAAAAAATGAAACTTAAAATAGCAAGAAGAGAAGCAAAAGAATCTGTTCAATGGTTAAATCTGATGCTTGTGTATGGAAACGTAGAATTAGAAACAGAACGAAAATGGCTGGTTGATGAAGCAGAACAAATCCGCAAAATTCTCTCAGCAATCATTAATAAACTCGGCGGTTAATTCTTGCACCTTGTTCCTTGTCTCTTGTCCCTTGAATCTTGTTCCTTGAATCTTGTCCCTTGAATCTTGTCCCTTGTCCCTTGTCCCTTGTCCCTTGTCTCTTGTGCCTTCAGTCTTGTCCCTTGTTCCTTTTCTCCTTTTCCCCTAATTTTGCTTTTTAATGCAACTATCCACTCGACATCTGCTCGGCATTAAAGATCTCACGGCACAGGATATTCAGCTCATCCTCGATACAGCCGCTCAATTCAAAGAAGTTTTACAACGTCCCATTAAGAAAGTTCCTTCGTTGCGTGATGTAACGATCGTGAATCTTTTTTATGAGAACTCCACCCGCACCCGTATTTCATTTGAGCTGGCAGAGAAAAGACTCAGTGCCGATACCATCAACTTCACCGCTTCAGGTTCATCAGCTGCAAAAGGTGAAACCCTGCTGGATACGGTAAACAATATCCTGAGCATGAAAGTAGACCTGGTGGTGATGCGCCACAGCGCCAGCGGAGCACCGCATTTTTTAGCCAAACATATTCCGGCAGCCATTGTCAATGCAGGCGATGGCATCAACGAACATCCCACACAGGCATTACTCGATGCCTTTTCTGTAAGAGAGAAATTAGGAACACTGGAAGGAAAAAAGATCGCCATTCTCGGCGATATCATGCACAGCCGTGTGGCACTCAGCAATATTTATCTGTTGAAGAAAATGGGAGCAGAGGTAACCGTTGCAGGTCCGCCCACACTCATCCCGAAATATTTACAGCAGGCCTTTGGCGTAAACGTATCGTACAACATCGAAGAAACATTGAAGTGGTGCGATGTGGCGAATGTATTACGTATTCAACTCGAACGCCAGAACCAACCATTGTTCTCTTCGCTGCGTGAATACAATTTAGCGTATGGCATTAGCCGCAAGCTGCTCGATTCATTGAATAAAGAAATTGTGATCATGCATCCCGGCCCCATCAACCGTGGTGTGGAACTGGATAGTGATGTGGCCGACAGTAAACAGTCCATCATTTTACAACAGGTGGAAAATGGCGTGGCAGTGCGTATGGCGGCATTGTATCTGCTGGCAGGCAAACGATCTGAAAATTAACTGACATGATCCGTGCAATCCTGCTCTTATTATTTTCCAACATCTTCATGACCATTGCGTGGTATGGACATTTGCGTCAGCAGAATGTGCCGTTGTGGAAAGTGGTGCTCATCAGCTGGGGCATTGCATTTTTTGAATACTGTTTGATGGTGCCTGCCAACCGCATCGGTTACCAAAGCGGCGTCAATGCGTTTCAGCTGAAGATGATACAGGAAGTAATTACGCTGGTTGTATTTGGCGTGTTTGCAGTCATGTACCTGAAAGAACCCTTTCACTGGAAATACATCATCAGCTTCCTGTTCCTGCTGGGAGCAGTGTACTTTATGTTTAAGAAATAAAGGCTTCGCTCAGGCCTCTTCAAATCCTTCTTCGTAGTTACCAACAATGTATTCATCCGAATCGTTCTGGCTGAATTCATTCACTTCTTTTAAACTGAAGCTATCCATGCCCGTTGTTTGTTTCCACTCTCCGTGTTCAAGCCATAACACCTGTGCCGGTATTCCAAAACGTTGTTGAAATTCCTGTTCAAGATCGGCAACAATTTCTGTAGGCTGTATGTCAATGATGCCGTTTGTATGTTCAGGTTTTACATTCTTCAGCTGCACCTCATCTGGCAGTACATCATTTTCACAACATGCTTCAAACAGTTTATGCGGACAGTTATAGAACTCAAGTTTCAGGTAAGGGTAGAAATGCGAAAAAACAGTCTTGATTTCTTTCAGTGTTATTTCATCGTGTAGTTGAATATGCATACAATAATCTTTACTGTTAAAGGTATTCCTGTATCAGTTGGTCTTGTATGCCTGTAGTCAAAAAACGGGGTGATTGTTGTCAGAAAAAAAATGAGTTCACAGGATGAGTCACCCGCTGCATTTGGGGTGGCTCACCCGCTTGGTAAAATGTCAATGGAGGATGCAGTTCACCTGCACGATGAAAGAATCATCACCAAACCAACTTCGCAATTCTTCCTTTACCACCAGCCAAATAAACAGCCTTTCCCTTCTTTGCTTTCCGCACCACATGAAAACCGGTTGTTGAAATGTTGCGCCAGTTGTTGCCGCCATCTTCACTCACATCAACACCCGTAATACCACAAGTGATGAGTTTTGATTTCGTTAAATATTCAACACAACTCCGGTAACCAAACGGTGGAGTAGTGGGAGTAATAAATGTTTTACCTGCATCTTTCGAAAGCACACAATTCTTTTCTCTTGATGTAGCGTTATTAAAATCACCACCAACAACAGCAAATGTTTTTTTATCCCACACAGCAAGTGAGTTGGCACCGGTTGTTTCTTTTCCCTGGATGATGGGTAATACAATTTTATCGTTGCGGATAAAGATGCGTGAATGAGTGCCGCCCGTGATAAACAGCAATTCATTTTTACCAACCGAACGGATATTGGTACCGCTGCTTGCAAACATC
>JAACZX010000485.1 GCA_009996555.1 Chitinophagaceae bacterium
TTACGAACGAAAACGACTAATTTACAGCGTTAACCAATACTACATTTTTTGATTAAGTATTTACAGTTAAACCAACAGTTTGATGTGCAGCAAATGCAACAGGAAGTTGCATTGCTGGAAAATGGTTTATGGAAAGCGCATTACAACACTACGCATTATGAAGGTAGCTGGACCATTCTTCCACTCCGTTCCATCAACGGAAGTATTGACAATATTATTTCCATTCACTCAGCTGCTGCAACAAGTATTCCAGCTTATCAAAATACAGCACTGCTTGAACAGTGCAGGTATATCCAATCTGTTCTTGATTGGTTCGAATGTGAAAAAACAGCCGTGCGCTTAATGAAGCTGCATGCCGGTGCTGTTATTAAAGAACACAGCGATCATGATTTGTGTTTTGAAGATGGTGAAGTGCGGTTGCATATCCCGGTAATTACCAATAATGCCGTTGATTTTTTTCTGGATGATGAGCGTATACCAATGCAGGAAGGCGAATGTTGGTACATGAATCTAACATTAAAGCACAGGATCAATAACTACAGTAATATAGACAGAGTGCATCTTGTGCTCGATTGCAAAGTGAACGATTGGATAAAAGAACAGTTTGTAACAAATACACTGCTGCGAACAGATGTTGCAGTTGAACAAATGACCAAACAATCGAACGAAGAAAAACAAAAGATCATTGCCCAGTTGCGTTTGCTTAACACATCAACAGCACACGAACTGGCTGATAAAATGGAAAAAGAAACCGAATGAACCACGACAGCTTACTCAACAGATCTATACAGTTTATTAACAGCATTGGATTAGAAACAGTATTATGTACGCTGAATACTGAAGATTGTTTTTTGCCGGGTATTTTCATCAGCAATGGAAAAATTCTCATCGATAAGGAAAAGCTGCAACACCCCGGTGATATTATTCATGAAGCAGGGCATCTTGCAGTTATTCCGACAGCAGAGCGAACTACAATTTCAGGCCCTGATATTGCCAGGCGTACTGATGCAGCTTCGGAAGAAATGATGGCGATTGCCTGGAGCTATGCTGCCTGTAAACATCTTGCAATTGATCCGGCATTTGTTTTTCATGAACAAGGTTACAGAGGCGGTGGTAAAAATATTATTGATGATTTTGATGCCGGACGGTATTTTGGTGTTCCTGTATTGCAATGGCTGGGCATGACGGTTACCAACTCCGGCAACAATGCAGAAAATTATCCTGCCATGCAAAAATGGCTGAGGGATTGATTTACTCCAAGTTCATTTTACAAACTTCTGCAACGAATACCTAACTCTCGTTCTACCTGTAGTACCTCTTTTTGTTTCAACAGAGCATTGGGCATACAAAAAAACATTTGCAATTTATCTGCATGGTCTTCAGTTAAACCATCCAGGTTGTCAATCTTATTACCGTTTATGTAGAGCTCTTTCAGGTTAACCAGGTTTTCTATTTGCTGAATGGAAGATATCTGGTTGTCCTGCACATACAACATTTCAAGTGGAGTAAGCTCTTCAATTCCTTCGAGTGATGTGATTTGGTTATTATAAAGGAACAGGTTTTTTAACGACTTCAATCCGCCAACCTCTTTAACCGTTTCAATTTTGTGAAAAATAACAACCAGCGTTTCAATATTCAGCAATGCCTGTACACCTGAAAGATTCGTCAGTTCAAAATCCATATTGGGGTATGGAGCCGATGGACCGGCAAAACGCAATGCAGGAGCTGCATAAAGTTGAGCCAACTCATCGGGAGTTGGCTCGTTTGTATGTTGAAATACAGTTGTTGAAAACGCTTTCTGCCATTGGGGTTCTAATTGCTTCCACCAATTCTGCAATAGAGTACTCATTCAATATAATACGATTAGTTACGGCTTGGGAAGACACCTTCCAGTGCAATATAAAAATTCAGTACAAGGAATGGCTGCAGATTTGCGTGCGGTTGGCTACTGCCTGCAGTACCTATTGTGCCTGTACCCATTTGAACAACTGTACCACCTGTCGCTGATCTATATTCTTTATCCAAAGCACCGCTGTTTGCCAAATAATTTCCTGCAGGAGCGGATGCATCACCTGCTTCCGAAACAGCATTGAGTGCATGTGTATGTGCAGGCATTTGGGTTGAAAGAAGCGTTACTGTTTCAGTTCCACCTACTTCTCCCAAGTCTCTGTTGGTAAGACCGGGGCCCTGGCCCCAACCCATTGGAACCCTTCCCCTTAAATCGGGCAAAGCAAATGTAGTTTGCCCATTGCCTCCAAATGTTGTTCCTAATAAAGAGAACAAAGCGGTGTTCTGCGCAATAGCAAGAAGCTGACCCGAGCAAGTTGCATACCCACGTGGAGCAAAGTTCATCCCTCCCATGTATATTTCAGCGAGATATGGTTCTGATGGCATACTGTAAAGTTTAAATGTTAGTGATTATAATTTTTGTAATGATTAAACGCTGTTACGCAAAATAACTTTCAACGGCTACTTTTTTTCCACTTCCAACTTTTGCTTTTACAATAAGCTGCGATTGATTCGTGTTTTTCTTCAACCTGTTTATTGTATCTTCTTTCAACAGCAATACAAGATTTGCTTCGTTATTTTGTTTAGCTAACTGCAACAAACCTTCCAGTTCAAAACGGTTTAGTCTTAACAGTTTTTCGGGTGTTGAGCCGGTGGAGAAAAAAGTAATAATTACATCATCCGGAGTAGCTGTGTTTTCGCCCCAATAGATCCATATTGGCCGGGCTATCAATTGCTCCTGACGAAAATGAACAAATTCACCTTCAACAGCAACATGCCCTTTTGCAATACGGTTAATCGCTTCGTCTTTTACATCTTCCGTTTTCAGTAACAACTCAGCTCTGTGCTTTTTACAGAAATCTTTCCAATTGTGTTTGAGATTTGCAGATGGAGCAGGATTGGCAAAAAGTTGTGCCGGTGAAATAACTGCAAACCCCGCTGTGAGAATTGCTGCATTTGTTAAGAAACTCCTTCTGCTGTTATTATTTAGATTCATGGTTATTGCTTAACAAGTTTTTCAGTTATTAATTCATCGCCTCGTCTTAATTGGAGCAAATAGGTGCCCGCAGGATAAGCACTGATGTTAATTTCCTGCATACCAATGCCCACTGTTTTATTAAGAAGCCTGCGGCCACTAAGATCAAGCACAGAAAGTTCAACTTTTTCAGCAGAAGCAATTCGTATTTGATAGATGCCTTTACCAGGATTATTTGTAATTGCGTAATAAGCCTTCTGTGGTAAATCAACATAAGCAATGGAAGAGTATTTTTTATTTCCATCGTAGTCAATTTGTAACAAACGATAATAGTTTTTACCTGCCGGTGCTGTTTTATCAGTAAACAGGTAGTTGTTTTCAATTGTTGAATTTCCTTTACCGTTAACAAAGCCAATCGTATTCCAGCTTGCAGCATCTGAACTGCGTTGCACATCAAATCCCTTGTTATTGTTTTCCAAAGATGTTTTCCATTTAAGATCAACATCATTGTTGTTGTTTTTCCGGGCAGAGAAATCAACTAACTCAACCGGAAGCGACACTAATCCTGATACATACAAGGGTGTACCGCCTGTACAATCACCAGGAGTTACTTCAGTCCACGGGCATGAACCATTTGAAGTTCCGGTTGGCTCAGAGGTATTACATGTTTCATAGTAAAAAGGCTGACCATCAAAGTCCAACACCCAAACATTATCGGGAGAGCCCAGCCAATAAACACTTATTGTTACACCGGGAATACCGTCAACAGTTCCTGTTGCCTGGTAGGCCGATCGGCCGTTTACATCAGCTATTTTATTCAGTATAATATTACTTCCCATGCACTGGCCACCAACGGTAATTGTTTGTGCCAGCAACGGGTTTTGCAAAAAAGCAATCAGCAGAATAGTGAAGGCAATTCTCATTGGTAAGTTTTTAACTCCGGAAAGATGTAAACTTTTTATCATTTTAGCAACCCTCACATGCAATTTTTTTTATTCACATTATAAATTTCGCTGCATACTTTTTATAAAATACTCCTTTTTAGGTAGTAATTATATTAGAAATTTTACTAAGCTTGCAGCATTGCTTATAACATTTCTTTAAAGACCTAATAATAAAAAACCGGCTTTCGCCGGTTCTATTCATTTATCAATTATTTCTTCCCCCTTGTCCTCCTCCATTACGCCTGCGTTGCATTTGTTCTTCCATTTCTTTTTGCTTTGCTTTATATTTTTCTTTTTGCTCAGCATTAAGAACTGCTTCTATCTGCTCGTTGTATTTTTTACGCAGCTCCATCATTTTTGAACGTTGCTCTTCACGACTGAGTGAACCGTTACGGAGTGTTTCCATTTCTTCACGTTGCTTGTCCTGGATGGCTTTTACTTTTTCCTGTTGGTCTTTTGTTAAGTTAAGATCCTTGAACATGTCTACACGTGGACCTCTGCCTCTTGAAGTATCGGCAGGCGGTTGTGCCTTTGCTATTGTTCCCACGAACATAAAAAGCAATAAAAATTGAAGTACTTTCATTGTTGTATTTTTTTGTGTGAAATAAGTTTGACGGCAGATCTTAAAAAAGTTTACGTCGTTTGTAAAAAAATTTCAATGAACTACCTCGCTCACGCTTATCTCTCTTTTCATCAGCCGGAAATACTGGTGGGCAATATGATCAGCGATTTTGTGAAGGGAAAGCAAAAACTGCAATACGCAACCGGCATACAGGAAGGTATTTCCCTCCACCGGTTTATTGACAGTTATACCGATGAACACCCGGCTACAAAACAGGCCAAAGAAATTTTTCGTCCACATTACCGCTTATATGCCGGTGCTTTTGTAGATGTGGTGTACGATCATTTCCTGGCTACCGATAACAGCATTTTTACAGATGAATCACTGGAAGAATTTGCAATAACAACCTATCAACTGCTGGATCCATACGCCGCTGTTTTTCCCGAAAGGTTTGCCCGCATGTTTCCTTATATGAAAACACAAAACTGGCTTTACCATTATAAAGACAAATGGGGAATTGAAAACAGCCTGCATGGTGTGGTGCGCCGGGCCACATACCTTACAGAAAGTGCAACGGCCTTCGCTTTGTTCGAAGACCGCTACAACGATTTGCAGATCTGCTATAATTGGTTTTTCCCGGAGCTGCAGGCTGCCGTTAAGGGTTGGATCAATGAATATAAGAGTCATAAACCAGGAACTGCTTAAAGCGTTCCACACAGGCACGCTCCAGCATTTCCCTGTCGTCGGGGTGGGCAATATCAATTAATGCTTTTGCCCGCTGCCGCAAATTTTTACCATATAAATGTGCTACGCCATATTCGGTAACCACATAATGAATATGGCCACGTGTAGTTACCACACCTGCACCTTGTTTTAAAAATGGTACAATGCGATTTATTCCTTTTGCCGTGCGAGAGGTTAAGGCAATAATGGGTTTACCGCCTTCGCTTAATGCAGCGCCACGCATAAAGTCCATTTGCCCGCCAATACCGCTGTACTGTGTGGTGCCAATACTATCAGCACAAACCTGGCCGGTAATATCTACTTCAATAGCACTGTTTATGGCAATTACTTTGGGATTGCGGCGAATCACATGCGGATCATTCACATAATCAATATCAAGAAAAGCAAACGCCGGATTATCGTTTACATAATCATACAACTTTCGTGTGCCCACTGCAAAACCGGTTACTGTTTTAAAAGGGTGAATTCTTTTTTTGGCGTTATTGATCACATCTTTCTCAACAAGATCAATAATACCATCGCTCAGCATTTCTGTGTGTACACCAAGGTCTTTGTGATTGTGTAATGATTTCAGTACCGCATCAGGGATTGTGCCAATACCCATTTGCAACGTACTGCCATCGTCGATCATCCCGGCAATGTACTTGCCGATCTTCAATTCATCTTCACCCACTTTACTGCCATAATCAACTTCAGGCAACGCTTCTTCGCAGTAAACCATTGAAGTAAACCGATCGGTATGGATCAGGCTATCGCCATGGGTACGTGGTACATTCGGGTTCACCTGTGCAATAATATGTTTAGCAGTTCCCACAGCGCTGCGTGCAATATCAACACTCACACCCAAAGAACAATAACCATGTTTATCGGGCGGCGACACATGCACAATGGCCACATCAATCGGAATATATCCTTTATTGAACAGATCGGGTATATCGCTTAAAAACACAGGAATAAAATCGGCCCTGCCTTCATTTACTGCCTTGCGCACACTGTTGCTCACAAACATGCAGTTGATATTGAAAATGCCTTCGTACTGTGGCTGATCCACTGTAATATCGCCATGCACGGTAATAAATACCAGCTCCACTTGTTGCAGCCTGTATGCTTGCCTGGCAAGTTCACGTAATAAATAAAGGGGGGTTTGGGCGCTGCCCTGTACAAACACCCGCTGGCCACTTTGGATATAAGAGAGCGCCTGCTCAACGGATTGGTAATGTATTTGCCTGTACATAAATCGTAGATTAAAATGCAATATTATTACAACGCTCCTCCGTAGAAACTGCCAATAAACAGGATAAATGGTGATTACTGACAGCCTCCGTTGAATTAAATTTGCCTTTCTGCAAACAACTTTTGACGCCTCAATTCAGTCATAGTGTTTACAGTAATCATCGTTCACCTATAATTATCATGGAAAAAATGAGAGTTACAATTGCATTATTGTTTTTTTTACTGACAGGTTTTATTGCAAGCGCCCAAAACGGATCGAAACTGCCACCGCTGGATAAGTCGCCAATGGATATGTCGTATTACCCTGTGAACTATCCCGTGCTCCGCATTCAGCCAAATAAAGTAGCCGAACCGTTAATAGCACGTGTGGTGTACAGTCGCCCTTCAAAAAGCGGACGTAAAGTATTTGGTGAGTTGGTAGAGGATGGAAAGATCTGGCGACTTGGTGCAAACGAAGCCACCGAAATTGAATTTTACCGTGATGTAAAAATTGGCGGTAAAACAGTAAAGAAAGGTCGTTATACGATGTACGCACTGGAGAACGCAGCCAGGTGGACAGTTATCATTAACAAAGAAACCGATGTTTGGGGTGCGTTTAAATATGATGCAACAAAAGATGTTTTGCGTATTGATTGCCCGGTAACTAAAACCGGTGATGTTATTGAATCTTTTACAATGGTGTTTGAAAAGGTTACCGACAAAAGTATAAACCTGGTGATGGATTGGGATGATGTGATGGTGAAAATGCCAATTAGCTGGTAAGTGCGAAGTACGAGTTTGGAAGTACAAGGTACGAAGTGAACTAAACGTTGATCAGTTTAACGAATAGCAAGGAAGCTCTGCAGAAATGCAGGGCTTTTTTTGATTTATCACAAATACACATCATTACGAAAAGCAATAAAGAAACAAAATGTATTCATATTGTTTTTTGGATTTTGTGCTTTGAATTTGTGATTTTTACAACATGTGTGGTATTGCAGGTATTATTTCAACAAATCCCCAACTTGTTTCAGCAGAAAGGTTAAAACAAATGACTGATGCATTGGCTCATCGTGGACCCGATGCTGAAGGCTGCTGGATAAACCGTTCAAACAATGTTGGTCTCGGTCATCGTCGTTTATCTATTATTGATCTGAGCGATGCCGGTAAACAACCCTTGCATTACCTCAACCGTTACAGTATTACCTACAATGGCGAGTTGTACAACTATGTTGAACTGAAAGCAGTATTGCAGCAAAAAGGATATTCATTCCGTACACAAACCGATACCGAAGTGTTGCTGGCAGCTTACGATTGCTGGAAAGAAGAATGCCTGCAACAGTTTGATGGTATGTTTGCCTTTGCCATTTGGGATGAACAGGAACAAACATTGTTTGCTGCAAGGGATCGTTTTGGCGAAAAACCTTTCTACTATTTTTTTAACGGAGAGCAGTTTGCTTTTGCCAGTGAAATGAAGGCATTGTGGGCAGCCGGTGTTAACAGAAAGATCAACCACAGCATGCTGCTGAATTATATTGGTCTGGGCTGGGTTAAAAATCCAGCTGATCTGTCGCAAACATTTTACGAGAACATCAGCAGTTTACCACAGGTGCATTACATGCAGCTTAACTTGAGAGATGGAAAAAATGAGATCGCTCAGTATTGGGACCTGGATAAACAAACTGTAGCAAACATAGCAGAAGCCGATGCAGTTGAGCAATTGCAACAACTATTACAAACATCGGTACAAAGACGTTTACGAAGCGATGTAGAAGTGGGCACATCACTCAGTGGTGGATTGGATAGTTCATCCATTGCAGCTATCATTAAAAACCAACATCCAATACCCAATACCCAAAATCTAAATTCCAAATTCCAGGTATTCACCGCTTCATTTCCCGGTTTTGAAAAAGATGAAACGGCCATTGCCAAACAACTGGCTGATGCTTTTCAGTTACAGCATCATTTGGTTACTCCTGCTGCAGAAAGCTTGTTCAATGATATGCAGCAACTCATCTGGCAACAGGAAGAACCATTTCAGTCAAGCAGCATTTATGCGCAATACAAAGTGTATGAACTGGCAAAACAAAAAGGCATAAAAGTGATCCTCGATGGGCAAGGTGCCGATGAAATATTCGCCGGTTATCATAAATACATACATTGGTTTTTGCAGGAGAAGAGCCGTGAGCCATTGGTGGTAGATCGGGAGCTGAAGGCTTTTGAAAAAAATAATATTGCAGTGGACTGGAGCTGGAAAAACAAACTTGCTGCACGCTTTCCTGAAATGGCAGCGGTGCAACTGGAAAACAAAGCCAACAAAGAATTACTGAATAACAAATTCATCAGCAATCAATACCGTAAAGCACATTATAACAAAAAAAGTATTTTTAAACCCACCGT
>JAACZX010000486.1 GCA_009996555.1 Chitinophagaceae bacterium
TGTCTCGTCCTGAAATAGGTTGACTACAAATCAACCATTTTATGGATTTAAAAGAACAGATTATTAAGGAGTACCTGGAAACAGGTTGCGGTTACCGGAGGCTTCAATCAAAGTATGGCATCAGTCGTACTACTATTTGCAAATGGGTGCAAATTTACCAGGGTGTTCATGGTTTAGGAAGAACAGCCAAACAACAAAGCCACTATCTTCGGGATATGGATGATCCCAACAAAAAACGCTTACCCAAAAAGCAAATCACAGCGGATGATTTAGAAAAGAAAATTGCAGCATTGGAAAAGCAATTGCAATGGGAAAAACTTCGTGCCGATGCTTTAGATACACTCATTAATGTGGCCGAAGACAAACTCAACATCTCTATCAGAAAAAAGTCTGGAAGCCCACGGTCCGGGAAATAAAAAAGACATATAGTTCAGTTAGTTTACAAACTATCTGTCGGCTGTTGGGCTATACGCCACAGGCGTATCATAAACACATGAGCAAAACTTTGCGCTTGCACTTACAGGAAGGCATTGTGCTGCAACAAATACAACAAATCAGAAAATACCAACCCCGCTGTGGTGGCAGAAAACTCTTTATTGAACTGCTGCCCTTCTTTCATGCACACAACATTAAAATGGGAAGAGATGCATTCTTTGATTTACTGCGTCGAAACAAACTGCTGGTGCGAAAACTGAAACGCAATGTTTATACCACCATGAGTAAACATCACTTCCGGCGCTATCCCAATCTGGCAAAGGATTTTACGCCCATCAAAGCTCATGAACTTTGGGTAGCTGATATTACTTACATACCCACAAAACACCGGCATGCTTACCTGTTTCTCATTACAGATGCTTACAGCCGAAAGATTGTAGGCTTCCACCTCAGTGATGATATGAAAGTAAGCAGTGGCCTCATCGCTCTGAAAAAAGCATTGGCACAAAAACCAGCAGAGGCTATTGTAATACATCACAGCGACAGAGGTATCCAGTATTGCAGCACGGAATACACCAATCTGTTGCAACAACACAATTGCATGATCAGCATGACACAAAACAGCGACCCTTACGAAAATGCAATTGCAGAAAGAGTAAACGGTATTCTAAAGACAGAATTGATCAGCAACTATTACAAAGAACCCTTGGAAGCTTCACGACACATTGCAAGATGTATTACCATTTACAATTACCGACGAAGACACAGCAGTCTCAACTGGCAGGTGCCGGAAGATGTACATAAACAGTACGGGCTGCAAAAGAAAACATGGCGAAACTACTATTACAAACGAATAAAAAAAGAAACAGAAAATGCAAACACATAACCCTGCCGGCACACAAAAATACCTGCTTTAGCTGTGGATGGCTACACAGGTATTTTTTGCCATCGCACAACAAACACAACTTTATTCATCAACCTATTTTAGGATCAATTATCTTAGTAAACCGATAGCAGGATTAATTAACTAAACCAGTCAACTAATTTTAGGACGATACAGACAGAGACACTTCCTTAAAAGTGTCTACCATTACACTTGACACTCTTTACATGTACGACGGAACACCATTCAAAGTTGAAGCAACTTTTACTGCTGTAACTGACGTTAAAACAAATCGTCTTAGAAAAATCATTTGGGACAATCCAGGAGAATACTACTCTTTCGTGACACTTTACTATAATAAAAATGGTGCAATAAAAGGGCTCATTAAAGCTAAGTATAGAGCTACTGACACTAATCCTGAACATGAATGCAACTCTATCTTTTACTATAGCGGTGAAAAAGTTTTAAAAGAAATAGTACTTAGTACTTCAAACAAAGATTTTCACACAAATGGCTACTGGTACATGAGTACCGTCAACGATTTTATTAAACTTGCTGGTCTTAAATTCTAGCGACATGCGGCTAACATTGGGTTTTCTGCAAGTTGGGCTTGACCTTGTAACCTCAGCTATTTGCAAATCCCAGCTTTAGTTTGGGCTGGACGAATAACTATCAGCTTTTGTACATAACTTAAAAAATATATTCTTAATCAGCAGCGGTTATTGGCAGACGGAATTCTAATTCCCAACCTGCATAAAGCCCTGCTCGTTGTACGTCACCTTATGCGACACTTCCTTACATTCATATTGACTATTTGTTTCGGCGTTGCCTTCGGACAAGACTTTGCTTATCCTTACATCAAATCAACAGGACAAAGCATAGCTGATTTTGTTCCCACAGGTTGGACAATTCTTGACAGTGCTTATGGTGACTTGAACAAAGATGGCACAAAAGACGCAGCTATTGTTATTCAGCACATAGACAGCATTTCACTCGTAAATAGTTTAGAAGACACTGTTTTGACGCAACCCAGAACGTTATTGATATTTTTCAAAAAGCCTGCTGACAATAGTTATGAATTGATAGAACAAAGCAATTCATTTATTTTAAAGCATGACAATCCGACTATGGATGACCCGTATCAAGGGATGACGATTAACAGCGGAATATTGGAAGTGAAGTTTCATCTCTTTTACAACATGGGCAGTTGGTATGTGACAAATGCTGTTTACAAATTCCGTTATCAACAAAGGCAATTTGTTTTAATCGGCGCTGACAATTCTTCTTTCCACAGGGCGACACACGACTTTGAAGACTACAGCTACAACTTCTTGACAAAGAAAAGAGCGTTAACAAAAGGCAACGACAATAAAGGTACTAAAAAGACGACATGGAAATTATTGAACATTTCGCAACTTAAAACGCTAAAGACTTTTGTTGAACCATTCACTTGGGAAGTTGAAGCAGACCTTTATTTGTAGTGATGAACAATGCCAAGCAACAGAATAAACAATGAACTTAAATTTATAAATTGAGCAGCGATTATGGGCAGACGGAATGCTAATTCCCCACCTGCACAAAGCCCTGCCCGTTGTAGGTAACCTAAAGAACCTCTCTATTACTATGAGCTTTTTCAAAAAACTGTTCGGTGACAAAGACAATTCACAAGGAGACAATCAAAAGCTAAACCTTGACACATTACTTACATCTGCTGACACCAACAGCACAATCATCGAACTGGACAACCATATATGCAAACTATGTTCTTGGGGTGACAACCTAGACCGTTTGACCGAGCCTCAGAAACACTTTTTTTTCAATCAAAACCTTGAGAGGGAAATCAATAACGGCGGCTTTAATCAATACTTCTACAATTCAAGTGGTGACTATGCTCATGAGACATTGACTTCTTTGCAATCAATTGGTGCAAATAAAACAGCAGTCATTTTGCGACAAGCAATAGACCAATTTCCAAATTCTACAGTTCCTAAAGACAGACAAGAAAGACAAAATGTTTTGGAGCAAATCGAAGACAAAGCAAACGAAGTGTGGGAAAATCTTGACCAAAAATTCTATGCTTACGAAGACGACCTAACTGAACTTAACTTGGAATATGTAGAGCAACATCGTAATTCTTTTGAGTGACGACAAGGCTACCTACAACATGTGTTTTGCCAAAATCGGGGCTGAAGTAATAAACATGAACAGTTGTTTCCCTTATCTGCTTTAGCTTCAGAGTGACCGGCTTCGCTCGGTCATTTTTTGGTGATTGAACTGTCGTAATTCTATTTAACTTTAGTTATCAGGCTGGACGTTATAAAATATCCCGTCTTCGGCAATACCTGAACCTTGGCTCCCATTCCTAATAGCAAACTACATAGCTCATGAAATTTCCGCTTTTTCTCCTGTTTAGTTTGATTACTTCTAACATGTGTGGTCAGACTAATTCAGACAAAACTTCGAAACCGGCAGAAAGGTACTTGTACGAGCTTTGTCATTTAATCAAGCAATATTCACTTTATAAGGACTCGATCAAGTGGGACGATTTGGAGGCGAAAGTGCATGTGCTTTCAAAACAAATCAATCGTATCGAAGAATCCAGGGATGTAATCGACACAATATTAACTGCACTAAGGCATGCCGGTGATAAGCATTCCGGATTTATTGAAAAGCAAAATGCAAAACAACTTACAGATAACCGGTATGCAGGTGACTGGATAGTAAGCCGCTACTTACAGGACGGAATAGGATATATCAAGGTTCCTGCGCTATTCTCCATAAATCAAAAGGCGGGTGTACGTTTCGCCACCGAAATACAACGCCAGATCAAGTTTCTTGATACAGACAATAGCATCCAAGGCTGGATTGTTGATTTACGGGGCAATAAAGGAGGGAGTATGCACCCTATGATTAAGGGTTTAAGCTGTTTGATTGGAACCGGAATCTACGGTTATGCCATCTACCCCAGCAATGCAGTAGCGTTATCAACCGAAACCGGTCAGACTTCCTACATTAAATTGAAATCGCCATATAAAACAAAACGCCCATATAATCGGATTGCAGTTTTAATCGATTCTTCAACAGCCAGCAGCGGAGAATTTACCGCCATTGCGTTTAAGTCTCTTCCAAATGTTAAGTTCTTTGGTCAAGCCACCGCAGGGTTAACAACTTCTAATCAAACGTTCCGGCTTTCTGACGGTTCCTTTTTATACTTAGCTACTTCTTTTATGGCAGACAGATACAAAAACACCTATTTGCCTAAAATTGTCCCGGACGTGGTTGTTTCATCACAACAGGGAAGTGAACATGACCAAACCCTAATCGTTGCGAAAGAATGGCTGCTATCAAATTAACAAAGAGGGCAGATGGAATGTGTCTTTCGTTTGCAACGCATATCCCCGCAGCATACCGGGCTCAACTTGCATTGTTGCGTTGATATGTGTAACTTCAACTTTCGTAATTCTACTTGGCTTCAATAGGCCAGGCTGGACGGAAGAACATTGCCCACCTGCACACAGCCCTGAACATTAGCGGCAAGCCTATTGGCGACAGTACTCACATTTGGCAACAACTTAAACAACCCCTGCACTAACAACATGACACAAGTAACTCACAACATGAACCAATCCCAAAAGAAGCAATTATCTGCGTTTATTTATAGAAAGCATCTATGCAACCAATTTAATTCTCCAACAATTAAATTCAAACAAAATGAAAAAAGTTTCAACAATTATCAAAGCCGCTGCGCTTTTACAAGTGGTTGCAGCAGTGGTTTTCTTCAGCAGTTGCAGCAGCAACTCCGCCATGCAATCAAAAATTGATTCATTGCAAGCAGAACTAAAAAAATTCACCGATGAAAAAGCACTGACCGAAGCCCGACTTATCCGCTTTGATTCACTTGACTATGAGTTTTACAGCAACCAGGACTGGAAAAATTTCAATCAAAGCCATGCCGACAATATAAAAGTGTATTATCCTGATGGGTTTATCACAGAAGGTTTATATCCACAGCACATTGACATGCTGACTCCCATGTTTGTGTTTGCCCCGGACACAAAAATTAAACATCATCCTGTAAAATTTGGCAGTGGCGACTGGACTTGCGTCATTGGAGAAATGGAAGGAACTTTTTCAAAGCCAATGCCTATTGGCAATGGCAAAACGATTCCGCCAACAGGCAAGAAATTCAAATTAAGCATGAGTACAATCGGGCATTGGAAAGATGGTAAAATGATTGAAGAATATCTTCACTGGGATAATCAAGCTTTCATGAAACAAATCGGGTTAGCTCACTAATATGCAATACAAATTTGACAAACCGGTTCAAGGTATCATTGGCCAGGAAAAATACCAATGCACTGTTGAATGGCGCAACGGGAAATTTATTGCCGATGAACCTGTAACTGCAGGTGGAGCAGATTCAGGGCCTGATCCATTTACACTGCTGCTTTCATCGCTGGCAACCTGCACACTCATTACAATGCGAATGTATATTGACCGCAAGGGTTGGGATATACCACAGATTGGCGTGAATGCAAACCTGTACCAGGAAACCAAAGACAGCATCAGCAAAACCATTATTGACCGGGATATTATTTTCATTAGTGAAATGGAGGACGGGCAGAAAGTGCGTTTGCAGGAAATTGCAAAGCACTGTCCCATTTCAAAAATTTTAGAAGGTGAAATAAACGTCCGGACATTTTTATTTCGTGATGTTGAAACGGAGAAACAAACAGATTACAGCAATGATGAAATTACTGTTGAGTGGAAACCTGAGTTATGCCAGCACTCCACAAGATGTTTCACTCAACTTCCCGAAGTGTTCAATCCAAGAATAAAAAAATGGATTGATGCGAACGGGGCATCAACGGAAAAAATTACTGAGCAGGTAAAGAAATGCCCAAGCGGAGCATTAACGATCAAGAAAAAATAATATCACTATTTAAACATAAAAAAATGAAACGATTAGAAAACAAAGTTGCCATTATAACCGGTGCAGCCATGGGAATGGGACGGGCAACCGCAGAATTATTTGCAGAACATGGTGCTAAAGTAGTTGTAGCAGATTTCAATAACGAAGCAGGTAATGAAGTTGCAGAAGGCATTAAAGCAAAAGGCGGCACAGCTGCATTTGTAAAAGTTGATATTTCAAATTCCAAACAAGTTGAAGCAATGGTAAAATTTGCGGCAGACACGTATGGCCGCCTTGACTGTGCAGTAAACAACGCTGCGTTAAAACCAGACAATAATTCTTTCCAGGATCTTGACGAGGACTATTGGGATAAACTTCAATCTGTTGACCTAAAAGGTACCGCATTATGTATGAAATATGAGCTTCGCCAGTTTGTTGCTCAAGGTGGCGGAGGGTCAATTGTAAATATATCTTCTATCAATGCCTTTAAACCAACTACGGGCAATCCTGCATACCAGGCATTTAAACATGGAGTGGAAGGTCTTACAAAAGCCGCTGCGTTTGAATATGGAACGCAAGGCATTCGTATTAATTCCGTAGCTCCCGGAGCAATCCGCACGCCTATGCTTACTGCCGCTTTGAAAAGCCTGGGAATTACCGAAGCAGATATTATTCCAAGTATGAGTCGTTTAGGTCGTCTTGGTGAACCCCGTGAAGTTGCGCATGGTTCGCTTTTCCTGAGTTCAGATGATGCCAGCTATGTTCATGGAACTGTTTTGCATGTGGGTGGTGGTTTCGAACTCTTGTAATTTGTATGCTCTACCCATTGCTATTGAAATCAGTGAACCTGGTATACAGGAAACTATTTAAACCAATTATGTATGGGACAAGAAAATCAAACAACCGGCAACAGAGAACCGATTCGTTTCCTTGTTTTTTCTGCATCGCTGCGTAAAGATTCTCTCAATACACATCTTGCAAAACTTGCAGCAAAAATTATTGAAGAGCATGGCGGGGAAGTTGACTATGCAAACATGAGTGAGTTTGACTGCCCCTCTATGAACCAGGATCTGGAAATAAATAATTTCCATCCTGCAGGAGCAGAAGAATTTCGCAAACGTATATTAACAAACGATGCATTTATTATTTCCTCGCCTGAATATAATGGCTCGATGCCGGGTTTACTAAAAAATATGATTGATTGGGTTTCAAGATTTCGTCCACAACCATTTAACGAACGTCATGCTTTACTCATGTCTGCTTCTCCATCAATGGCAGGAGGCAACCGGGCACTCTGGTCGTTAAGAATGCCCTTAGAACATCTTGGAACAAATGTTTTTCCCAATATGTTTTCATTAGCCATGGCACACAAGGCATTTACAGCCGAAGGAAACATTGCGGATGAAACTTTGGCAAAACGCTTTGAAGAAAATCTTGTTTCCTTCATGAACCTTGTTGAAGCAGCAAAAAATTATCCGTGTATGAAAAAAGCATGGGTAGAGTTTTTAGGAGAGAAAACAGATGCAGTTACGGATAGAGTTGAATAATAATTTGTAAGCCATGGAACATGCTCATCACAACCATCAGCACGAACATACTCACCAGGAGCATAAAAACCATGATGCGCATGCACAAGGGCATGATAAGCATGCAGGACATCATGCAGCCGATTTCCGGAAACGCTTTATCGTTTGCAGCATTGTTTCTATTCCTGTTCTTGCACTTTCGCACATAATACAACTGTGGTCAGGCTTTGAGTTTTCTTTTAAGGGCGACAGCTATTTACTGGCGGCACTTTCAACTTTCATTTTTATTTATGGCGGTTATCCCTTTTTGAAAGGATTGTATGATGAAGTAAGAAGCAATTCCATCGGCATGATGACATTGATTGGAGTTGCAATTACTGTTTCGTGGGCATACAGTTTCGCAATTACTTTTGGTTTGCAGGGAATGGATTTTTATTGGGAGATGGCAACCCTTATTGACATAATGCTTATCGGGCATTATTTGGAAATGAAGTCGGTGACGGGCGCTTCCCGCTCGTTGGAATTGCTGGTAAAAATGATGCCTTCAACTGCGCATCATTTGGTGAATGGAATGGTTCATGATATGCCTGTAAGTCATTTAAAAACCGGTGATTTTATTTTGGTGAAGCCGGGCGAAAAAATTCCTGTTGATGGCTTGGTTACAGAAGGAGAAAGTTATGTTGATGAAAGTATGCTCACCGGTGAAAGCAAACCTGTTAAGAAAATAAAAGATAATAACGTTATTGGCGGAGCAATCAACAGCAACGGTTCATTAACTGTTAAGGTATTAACAACAGGCGAAAACAGTTACCTGAACAAAGTGGTGAAACTTGTTGAAGATGCACAAAAGGTAAAATCAACAACACAAACCTTTGCCGACCGTGCTGCAAAGGTTTTGACCTTTGTTGCTTTGGGTGCCGGTGTTATTACATTGGCGGTTTGGCTGATGTTCGGTTATCCATTTGTGTTTGCATTGGAAAGAATGGTAACAGTTATGGTCATTTCCTGCCCACATGCTTTAGGACTTGCTGTGCCTTTAGTTGTTTCCATTTCAACTTCTATTTCTGCACAAAAAGGTTTGCTCAT
>JAACZX010000487.1 GCA_009996555.1 Chitinophagaceae bacterium
CCGATCTCAAAAAAGTATAACATTTATGGAGATGTGTACTATTTTCGGATAGGCTTTCAATTTATGACAAGATCATTTTTATTTATATTTCTTATTCCGCTAACTATAGTTGGACAGCATCCGTCTTCTGTAAAAGAAATTGACAGCATTATTAGCAAAATTGATAATGACTCAAGGATAATTAAAAAACAATTTGACACAACGAGTTATCAAAAAGAAGACGGTGGTACAAATTGGGACTCATCATATCACCATAAAGAGATGTTTTATTTAAATGGACAGTTGGTTAAAATAATAGCTTGGAATAAATATGGAAACTGGAGAAACGATATGCTTTCATATTATTTTAACGACAAGACTATTAAATTTTCAAAAGGCGAATCGTTCAAAGGATACCCTTACTATGGACATTTAAACTTTGCCATTTATTACTATCAAGACAAAGAGATACAGGTAGACTGGTTAACAAAGAAACCTGATAACGTATTAGGAGTTGCGACCGACATATTTCTCGAATGGTCATATAATCTACAACAGGAAGCCAATAAACTTAAAAGATAAAAAGCACTAACGTTCTTATTTCTTTTCTTCGCAGACGAGTTTTTGCAAGGGACTCGTCGTAATTCAAGTCTCAATTTTATTTTAGCTTCTTTACCGGATTTTGCTTTGAATGAAAAATACTCACCACAGCCACTACCTTCCGTTGGCTATGGATACGGTATACAATTAAATAGGAAATACAGGAACAACAGCTTCACGATAATTTTTAATCCGTTTGGGGTAACGGGTTGGCTCCTTTTCAATGAGTGAAAGTTTGTGCATTACTGTTGCCACAAAGCGGTCTCCTAATCCAGTTTGCCGTTCTTCGTACCATTGAAACGCAGCAGCTAATTCACGGCGGGCTTTCCCAAGAAGCAGGACAGTATAGCTCATTTAGCCTTGGACTTTTTCAATGTTTTCAGGTAAGCCGCTGTTTCTTCCAGCGTATAGGCTTTTTCTTTTTCATTGAGCCAGTTATCATAGCGCTTGTCCAATTCTTTTACAACGGCAGCATCTTTCCACCAGTCAGCGGTTTCGTTTATTTCATCTTCCAGCAAACTGTAGATCGCCTTCAGCTTTTTTTCATCTGCAACACGGATGTAATCATATAACTTTTCACGAATGGCTGCACCTGACATAAATTCTCAGTTTGTTGTATGAAATTACAATTAATTCAGTAACAGCGGAAGCTTTCAGTTGATTCGTTCCTGCCACCGCAATCGTTCCCACACTTCCCCTCCCCAACTAACGCCCGCAAGTTTCAAACAACGTAAATTTGGGCAGCCCTACCGCAGGCAGTAAACATGAAAGAAAGATTACAGCAATTAGCCCAACAACTTGAAGGAGAATTTTATTTCGATACCACCATGCGTACGCTCTATGCAACCGATGCATCGGCTTACCGTGAGTTACCCCTGGCAGTAGCCATTCCCAAAATAAAAGACGACCTGAAAAAGCTGATCGCTTTTGCACATACAGCAAAGACATCACTTATTCCACGCACTGCCGGTACTTCACTCGCCGGACAGGTAGTGGGCAACGGCATTATCGTTGATGTATCAAAACACTTCACCAAAATTCTTGAATTAAATAAAGATGAGCATTGGGTGCGTGTGCAACCGGGTGTGATCCGTGATGAACTGAATATGTTTTTGAAACCGCATGGTTTGTTCTTTGGTCCGGAAACATCAACGGCCAACCGTGCCATGATCGGTGGTATGGTGGGTAATAATTCCTGCGGTAGTAATTCTGTTTTGTACCGAAGTACAAGAGAACATTTGTTGGAAGTGGATTGTTTGCTGAGCGATGGGACGGAGACAACATTCAAAGCATTGAACATTGATGAGTTTCATAGTAAGTGCGAAGGCGAAGGTTTGGAAGCAACTATTTATCGTTCGGTAAGAAGCATGTTGAGCAATTACGATAACCAGGTGGAGATACGCAAAGAATTTCCAAAGAAGACAGTTGAACGCCGCAATACCGGTTATGCGATTGATCTGTTGTTGGAGACAGCGCCATTTACTGCAGGTGAAACGGATTTTAATTTCTGTAAACTCATTGCCGGTTCGGAAGGTACATTGGCTTTCATCACTGAAATAAAACTGAATGTTGTACCACAACCGCCAAAAGAAATTGGTTTGTTGTGTGTGCATTTTAATTCGATACATGAATCATTACTTGCAAACCTCATTGGTTTAAAATATAATCCCGGTGCGAGTGAACTGATCGATCATTATATCCTTGAATGCACGAAAGAAAATAAGGAGCAGGTAAAGAACCGTTTCTTTGTGCAGGGCGATCCCGGTGCTATTCTTGTGATTGAATTTGCACGTGAAACAAGAGAAGAAATTATTGCGACCTGCAAAGAAGTGGAAGCTGAAATGCGTGCAGCAGGTCTGGGTTATCATTTCCCACTCCTGTTTGGTGAAGACAGTAAAAAGATATGGACGCTTCGTAAAGCCGGACTTGGTTTGCTGAGTAATTTGCCCGGCGATGAAAAAGCAGTGCCGGTAATTGAAGACACTGCTGTTGACGTCAATGATCTTCCTGATTTCATTCGTGATTTTAATGAAATACTGAAGCAACACAATCTGTACTCGGTGCACTATGCGCATGCGGGTTCGGGTGAAATTCATTTACGCCCCATCATCAATTTAAAAACAGAAGAAGGCAACCGTCTCTTCCGTGTGATTGCAGAAGAGATCGCTACACTGGTGAAGAAATACAAAGGCTCGTTGAGTGGTGAACATGGCGATGGTCGTTTGCGTGGTGAGTTTATCAAGCAAATGGTAGGTGAAAAGAATTACCAGTTGCTGAAAGAGGTAAAGAAAACATGGGATCCTGCAAATATTTTCAACCCCAACAAAATTGTTGACACACCGCCGATGGATACCATGCTGCGGTATGTGCCCGGCCAGCAAACACCGGAGTTTAAAACGGTGTTTCGTTTTTACAATCAGGATATCCTGCAACATGCAGAACAATGTAATGGCAGTGGTGATTGTCGTAAGACACATTTATCCGGAGGCACCATGTGTCCGTCGTTCATGGCGACACGCAACGAAAAAGAAACTACCAGAGCAAGAGCCAATATACTCCGTGAGTTTTTAACCAACTCTACCAAAGCCAACCGTTTCGATCATAAAGAAATTTATGAGGTTATGGATCTGTGTTTGAGTTGCAAGGGTTGTAAATCGGAATGCCCGAGTAATGTGGATATGGCCAAACTCAAAGCTGAGTTTATGCAGCATTTCTACGATGCGAATGGTGTGCCGCTGCGTTCAAAACTCATTGCCAACTTTACCAATTCATCAAAGCTGGGTGCTATTGCACCATCGTTGTACAATTTTGTAATGACGAACAGTGCGATCAGTTCATTGGTGAAAAAAGCATCGGGCTTTGCAACCAAACGTTCCATGCCGACGATGTATCGTACTACGTTAGAAAAGTGGTTTAAGGTTGAAGGCAGAAGGTTGAAGGAAGAAAGGCGTTCCAATGCGGCAGCTTCTTCCCTACACCCTAAACCCTCCACCGTATACCTTTTCTGCGATGAGTTTACGAATTACAACGATACGCAGATCGGTATCAAAGCTGTTGAGTTACTAAACAAGCTTGGTTACGAAGTGATCATTCCTGAACATATTGAAAGCGGTCGTTCCTGGTTATCGAAAGGCTTAATTCGGAAAGGAAAAGAAATTGCGAATAAGAATATTGAATTGCTGCATCCGATCATTTCAGCAGAAACACCATTGATCGGTATTGAACCTTCTGCCATCCTCACCTTCCGTGATGAGTATGTTGACTTAGCAACAGATGAAAATTTCGAGAAAGCCAAACAACTTGCAACAAACACATTCATGATCGATGAATTTATTGCACGTGAAATTGACAAAGGCAATATCAGCAAAGAGCAATTCACTTCTGCTGAAAAGAAAATTAAGTTGCATGGTCATTGTCAGCAGAAAGCATTGGTGGGTACTGCCGCAACAGTAAAAGTATTATCGTTCCCCGAGAATTATAAAGTAGAAACCATTCCTTCCGGTTGTTGCGGCATGGCTGGTTCGTTCGGTTATGAAGAAGAACATTATGAACTCTTCCCTGCTGTGCGGAATGCAGCCGATGATACAATCATTGCAGCACCGGGTACAAGTTGTCGCCACCAGGTAAAAGATGGTACAGGCAAGAAAGCATTTCATCCGGTGGAAGTGTTGTGGGAAGCGTTGAAATGAGATTTGCCACAAAGACACTAAGGAACAAAGGAGCACGAAGTAAGAAGCATTACAAATTATTATCTTTTCCTCTTTGTGCATCTTCCCGTCTTCCTGCCTTCGTAGCAAATTCCTACTTACCTTGGTAAAAATCAAGCACTCTTGTACGGAAACTATATTCGTATTGTGTTTGCACCAGATTGATCTTTGTCCGGTCGAGATTATTTTTTGCAATAAGGAATTCTGCAGCATTGATCACACCACTTTCAAAACGCACTTCAGCTGCACGAAATGATTCTTCAAAATTCGACAGTTGTTCTTTCAACATGGCATAGCGGTTATACGATGCCTGCATGTTCAACCATGCCTGTTCAATATTCTGTTTCAACTGGTAATTGGTATTCTCAGCATTGAGTTGTGTATTTTTCAATTGAAGCTTTGCCTGCCGAACACGGTTCTTCGTTTGCAGGTTATTAAAAATGGGTATCTGCATGTTCACACCCGCAAAAAAACCAAGGTTGTTTTCCATTTGTTTAAAATAGCCTACCGATGAAGTAGAAAAATTCTGCACTTCCCTGTACACAGGCGTGCGTGTGCTACCGGTTTTAATATACGTACCTGTTTCCGTTTCTGAAATTGTAGTCGGGTTTAACCGTGTAAACAAACTGGAATAACTACTGCCGGCACTTGCTCCTAAACTGATGGTTGGATAATAACCACTCTTTGCCACCTGTATATTTTTCTCTGCGCTTTTTATTCTAAATACGTTTGCTTTTACCAACGACATGTATTCCATTGCTGCAGCAATTACTTCCGGTGAAGTTTGCGCATACAATGTTTCACTTAATTGAACATTTCTTTCTAATTGTAGAGCAGAAGCATAAGGAATGTTCATGAGCTGGCACAGTGTAAGCTTTGCCTGTTGCAAACTATTCTCAAGATTAACAATATTGATCTGCTCGCTTGCCATCTGACCTTTCATATCTGTCAGCTGAAAATTTCCTGCTGAGCCTTCTTTCACCATAACCTCCATTCGTTCGATCTGCTTTTTTGTTACCAGCAATTGTGCTCGTGATACATTCAACACATCTTCACCCACCAGCACCTGCATATAAGCAAGGATCACATTCAACACAAGATTGTCTTTTGCTTGTCTGTAATCAAGCTCTGCTGCCTTGTGGGAAAAATTTGTTTGCTGAATTAAATTCTGCAAACGCATGCCATTGAATAAGATCACACCTGCATCTAACCCGGCATTCGAAGATGATAGTTGATTATTTGTGTATGTATTTGTAATGGGGTCAACGTTGCGACCAAAGTTGTTGCCGTAATTCCAGCGACTGTTTACACTCGGCAGCAAATTCATTTTCGCCTGGTTCCTATCCACTTCAGCCGATTGCATTTGCAAACCTGTTTGCTGCACCAGGATATTCCTGCTCAAGGCTGTGTCAATACATTGCTTCAAACTATAATGCTGCGCTGTTACAAAAAATCCATTCATTAAAAAAAACAGAACTAAACTGACTATCCGCATAACTATAGTATTAATTGTTTTGCTGTTGTTCAACTCTCCCGTCAAGCAGGTGAATAGTACGTGATGCATAAGCTGCATTCTTTTCACTGTGCGTAACCTGTATGATAGTTACGCCTTCCTTATTTAACTGCGTAAACAGTTCCATGATCTCTTCGCCTTGTTTGGAATTGAGATTGCCCGTCGGTTCATCCGCAAGAATAAGTTTGGGTTTGGCAATTAACGCACGTGCAATACCTACCAACTGCTGCTGCCCTCCACTCAACTGTGCAGGAAAAAGATCCTTTTTCCCAACAATATTGAACCTGTCGAGCATATCAGCTACCAATGCTTTGCGTTCACTTGATTTTACATCCTGGTACAATAGTGGCGTTTCAATATTTTCATACACTGTCAGTTCATCTATCAAATGATATTGCTGAAACACAAAACCAATGTATTGCTTGTATAACTGGCTGCGTTGCTTTTCTTTGATCTTATGTACTTCTTCATGTAAAAAGCGATACTCGCCTTCATCAAACCCATCAAGCATACCAATTACATTCAGCAAGGTTGATTTGCCTGAACCGGATGGCCCCATGATGGAAACAAATTCTCCTTCTGCTATATCAAGGTTTACATCTTTCAAAAGAAACGTTCGGTTTCCACCGGTATTCACCCACTTAAAAATATTTTTCAGTTGTATCATTCTGTTTTTTTATTCAGTTCGTAAACTTTTTACAGGATTAGCCAATGCTGCATAAGCCGATTTATAGATGATGGTAACCAACGCAAGTGAGAAAATACAGCCAAACAGTACAAACAGCATCAGCAGATCAATACCATTGTTATATGCCATCAGGCTGATGAACATATAACATAACAAATAGCCTGCAGGAATAGCAATACATGCAGCAATAATGATCAGTTTTACAAAACTGCCTGACAACTCCTTTACAATTGCTGATACTGATGCTCCCATTACTTTACGGATACCAATTTCCTTCACACGTTTTTCAGTATGATAAGTAACAATACCCAGCAACCCCATTACCGCAATTACCAATATCACCACACAAAACATACCCATGAACTTCATATCTCTTCCGGGAAAATACCGGTCGTACAAATCTTTCTGGTAATCAGAAAACGCCAATGCTTCATAAGGATAATGCTTCTTCCACACATCATTTATCTCTGCTTTCAACGTTGCATGATCAACATCTGCTTTTGTTTTAATACTCAGCACATGAAACTGCGTTGGGTTGTATTGCAGGATCAAAGGCTTGGCCGAAAACTGGTAATGGTAGTAGCAGAAATTTGTTAGCACTCCGTTTATCGTCACCTCACGCTCATTGTTTACAAAGAATGTTTTGCCAACTGCTTCTTTTGCATTTCCCAATCCAAGCGTAGTAAGTAATTGTTCATTCACCACAACAAAATCAGAAACAGAATCGCTTGTTGACGGAAATAAATTTGATCCTGCTACAAATTTCAGGTTCATATTTTCAATAAACCCGGCATCTGCTGCATAGTAACTGGCTTCCACATTTTGCTCCTGTTTATTCTTTTTAACAGCAGCCTGCGCCGACACTCCACCGAATGGAGTTGATACAAGCCCGATCCGTTCTACATTTTTATTTGCTGCAATATCCTGCTGCAACAACCGGTAATTTCCGCTTACAGATACATTGTAAATATGGCGTCTGTTAAAGTTTTCGTTATCGGTAGCCATGTATTTAAACTGGCTGTAAAAGGTTGCCATAATAAAAATGAAACAGGCGGATGCAACAAACTGTATAACCACAAGACTGTTTCGTAACCCGATCTTTCCAAATGTGGATGGAGTATTCGCACCTTTTAATACTGTGGCAGGTTTAAATCGTGAAAGTATCCGTGCCGGTATGGCCCCAGCCAATACACCAATGAATATACTGAACAAAATAAACAGCAACCACAAGGCAGCTTTATTATCAACATCCCAAACAAACCAGTTGACATAGCTGAATTGTTCCATCAGCTTCAGCACAACAAACCCTGTAACAAGCGAAAGAAAAGCAACAAGTACAGCTTCACAAATAAACTGTGCCACTAACTGATAAACAACAGCCCCAACGCAAAACCAAAGTTGACAGAAAGATCAAGCAATGATTCGATATAAGAGTTCCCACGCAGGTCTTCAAAATCAGGTGCCAGTTTGTTAATATTTTGCTTGCGGAAACTGAATGATTCCTTTGCCGAAGTAAAAGCCGGTTGCCTATTCATTTTTCCTGCAACAGCAACAAGTGCAGCATCAAGATTTTTTTTATTTGCGCCTTCCTTTAATAATACATAGGTAAATGCCGACAATGAATTAGGAAGTGTATCTTTTTTCAGCCGTTTGTACGTTGCCATTGACAGCATCACATCGCTGCGGAAATGTGTATTACGTTTAAATGGTTTCAACACACCGGTTATAGTAAAATCGCCATAATCGGGATGGGTTAATATTTTACCAACAGGATCACTGTCTCCAAAAAACACCTCTGCTTTTTCCTGTGTAATGACCAGCGTATTTGGTTCAACAGGTCGTGTACCTTTCAACAATGGAAAACCAAACATGTCGAAAAAAGAAGGCTCCACATAAATACTGTTCAGCTGAATAGTTTTAATGCGGTTGTTCATCTCCCAGCCAAAATCACGCACAACAAATGTTGCTTTCTCAACAGATGGATACCCCTGTTGCAACTCATTGGACAATGCAATGGGCGACAATGCATACTTTGTTTTTGTACCAATGTTATCCGTAACATCTGTAATGATCCTGAATGTGCGTTCCGGATATGGATGGAAATTATCAAACTCAAAAGCACTTTGCACCTGAATCAAACTTAATAAAGCGAAAGGTATAGCAAGCCCTAAACCAACTATATTAATAAAGGAAAATAATTTATGCTTCCACAAATTCCGCCAGGCTATTTTAAAAAAATTACTGATCATGATGAGTAAGGTTTATTCAGTACGTAAACTTTTTACCGGCTTCGCCAATGCCGCCCTGATGGCCTGGAAGG
>JAACZX010000075.1 GCA_009996555.1 Chitinophagaceae bacterium
TACGATTTGTTGATGGCTTCTGCTTCTTCAATAGTAACATCGCCTGCTGCTTTCAATCCTGCAACTGCACAAGCCATGGCAATACGATGATCGTGGCGTGAATGCACAGTAACACCTTTTAATCCACCACCGCCATGAACGATCATCAGATCATCCTGCAACTCAATTGTTACTCCCAGTTTCGCAAATTCTTCCTGCAGCGTCAATGCACGGTTACTTTCTTTATGTGTTAAACGTGTTGTTCCTTCAATTACTGTTTTACCATTGCAATAAGAAGCCAATGCAACAAGCGGCGGAAACAGATCAGGACATTCCGTTGCATTGAAATGGAAAGGCTTCAATGGAGCCGGGCCAATTTCAATTTGCTCGGGTTGAATAGAAATGATACAACCGCAATCCATCAATGCCTGCAACACTGCTTTATCTGCCTGCGGAGAAAATACATCCAATCCTTTCACTACAATGTTTCCTGCAATTGCACCTGCAACCAATAAGAAAGCTGCACCACTCCAATCGCCTTCTACGGTATAATGGTGAGTGGTGAGTGGTGAGTGGTGAGTCGAAGGAGCAAAATAAAATGATTCGTAATTTTTGTTCTCCGGCACTTTCAAACCAAACTGCTTCATTACATCAAGTGTAAGATCGATGTAAGGTTTGCTTTTGAGATTGGTTACCGTAATTGATACATCGCTTGCATTACTTGCCGCATAAGCCAGCAACAATCCAGTTAAGAATTGTGAGCTGAGCGAACCATCGATCGTAATATTTTTTGGAACGATCGGGCCCTGGATATTCAAAGGCAATTTACCTGCATTGCTTTTTACCTGCACATCGAGCTGAGGTAATATCTCATCAAAAAAATCCATGGGTCTTGTAGTTAAACTACCTGTGCCGTTTACTGCGAGTGCATGATTGCTCAATGCCACCAATGGTGTAAACATACGGATGCTCAATCCACTTTCGCCGCAGTTGATCTCGCTGCTTACCGGTTGCACCCCATTGCTTTCAATGATGAGTTCGTTACCATTGTTTGTAACAATGCCGCCGAGGCGTTGGGTAATATCCATCGCCGCTTTATCATCGTTACTATGACCGGGATTTTTGATGATGCTTTTTCCCTTTGCCACCAATGCAGCAGCACATGCACGCTGCATGGAGCTTTTTGATGCATTCGATTGAATGGTTCCGGTAATCGTTGATGGATGTATTGTAACCTTCATGATTCAAGTGCGGTGAGTCACCCGCCCTTCTTCAAGGGTGGCTCACCGGCTTTACTTTACTTATAAATTTTCGATTAATTCTTTCAGCTGCACCAAAGGAATATTCATCACTTTGGCTTCGCCTATTTTGTTGAGCACAACGTATTGCATTACATCCTGTGCTTTCTTTTTGTCTTTCTTCAGCGTTTCAAACGCTTCTGCTTTATCAAATACAAATGAAGAAGTGAGCCCGTATTGTTCAATAAGCCTGGTGATGCGTTGCGTTTCAGCAGAAGAAAAGTTGTTGATCGTTTCCGAAATTTTAGCAGCTGCTATCATACCAATTGTTACTGCATGTCCATGCAAAAGCAAATACTTATTCTCAATGGCATGTCCCAGCGTATGACCAAGATTCAGCAACTTACGATCTGCTTTTTCAAACTCATCTTCCTGCACCACTTTGGTTTTAATTAAACAGTTACGTTCAATCAACTGCTGCAATGCTTCTTTGTTGTCCTGGTAATAGGAAATACTATGTTGCTCCAGTTCACTGAACATGGCCGCATCTTTAATAGCGGCATGTTTAATTACTTCGGCAAAACCATTTTCCCATTCTTTCAAGGGTAACGATTGCAGCAACGAAACATCATACAATAAAAACGAAGGCTGACGGATAATGCCCACCATGTTCTTATATATTCCTACATCAATCCCATTCTTGCCACCAATGCTTGCATCAACCATAGCAAGAATAGTTGTGGGAATAAATCCGCAGGCAATACCACGCATGTACACTGCAGCAATATAACCAACCATATCAGTTACCACACCGCCACCAACACCAACCAGTGTCGACTTACGATCGGCACCGAGTTGAATCAATTGATTAATTACATCATCAACTGTTGATTGTATTTTATGTGCTTCACCTGCTTTCATCACAATGGTTTTCCAACCATCGAACTTAGCAGTGTGCGAAGCAAAAACATTTTCATCAGTTATGAGCACAGTGCTGTTTGCATCTGCAATTGCAGATAGCTGCTCCATGCTGCCGTTGAAATAATAATCAACCGATGCTGTAGAAAATTGATAGGTCTGTTTCTGCATAATACAATTGCCACAAAGGCACTAAGACACAAAGAAAAAAGATGAATCCTTCGACTTCGCTCAGGACTGAGCTGAACGTACAAGTGTGCGACGCAACTGCAGCAACATAGCATTGCTGCAGCCTACTCACCACTCACCATTCACCACTCACGAATCAAGCACCTTCTTCTGATGGTTAATGCTTTCCATGTGCACCGCATCAAAATACTTGGTGATAAATTCTTTGCTCAAACCTTTGCGTTCACCTTCTCTGTAAGCACGCTCCAGAATTTCGTTCCAGCGGTTTGTTTGCAGGATGGTGATGTTGTTATCTTTTTTGTACTGACCAATGCTTTCAGCAATTTTCATACGCTGACCAATGATTTGCATCAACTCATCATCGAGGTGATTGATCTGCTGACGCAATTTTTCCAATGCAGCATGGTATTCTTCTGATGCCACATCTTCTTTACGCCAAATGATGTTGCCGATCATTTCGCCCAAACGCTCAGGAGTTACCTGCTGTTTAGCATCGCTCCATGCAGTGTCCGGATCGATATGACTTTCGATCATTACACCATCAAAGTCGAGGTCAATTGCACGTTGTGCAGTTTCCTGTAAAATATCTCTGCGACCACAGATATGTGAAGGATCATTGACGATCAACATACCAGGGTTACGACGTTTCATCTCAATTGCCAGATGCCACATGGGAGCATTGCGGTATTCAGTATTACCATACGAAGAAAAACCACGATGGATCAAACCGATTTGTTTTATACCTGCTCGTGCAACACGCTCCACTGCACCACCCCACAATTCGAGGTCGGGATTAATGGGGTTCTTGATCAACACGGGCACATCAACACCACGTAAAGCATCAGCTATTTCCTGTACACTGAAAGGGTTCACAGTTGTACGTGCACCGATCCATAATACATCCACATCAAATGTTAACGCATCTTCCACCTGCTTTGCAGTTGCTACTTCTGCAGCAGTTGGTAAACCAGTTAACTCTTTTGCTTTTTGTAACCACGGTAAACCTTTTGCACCAATACCTTCGAACATTCCAGGTTTGGTACGGGGTTTCCAGATACCTGCACGCAGAATATCTACTTTACCGGTTGCGGCTAACTGCTGGGCTGTTGCCACCAGTTGCTCTTCTGTTTCGGCGCTGCAAGGACCACTGATCACCAGCGGACGTTTATTCCATGCGGCCTGCACTTTTTCTTTCATGTTTGCTTCTAATGTTTGCATTGTTATTGGTTGTAAAGTTAAGTTTTATGTTGCGAACACTTGTTCTGCTATTGAGCGTTCGTTGCGTCGCACTCTTGTGCGTTTTGTAATTCTATTCGGCATGGTATCCCTTGCTCCATGCATCCATGAAATTGTCAAAATAATATTTCTTATACACTGCATGAAAACGAATAAAATTTGCAGTTCGATCATCTCCGTGTAAAAAATAGCTTGCTCCTTTAACCTTTCCTAACATCCCATTAAATAATTCAAGCAATTTTTCAACTTGATGTTTCATTTTCAAAATCTCATCTCCCTTAAATCCTTCAATTTTAAATGGATTATTAATTTCATGTGAATCGGAATGTCCAAACTTCTTATTACGTAACGTTTTAAGCCTATCATACAATTCCGAGCTACGTATTGTTTCTAATTCCTTTACATTTTCTGAATATGTTTCTTCAAACGACTCTCCTAAAAACTTCCTTGTAACCTCATTGAGCTTTGTCAGCGACGATACATGATTACTTTCACTCCCCTTTTTGCTTTCAAGAAGTTTTGTATACTCCATTATAAAACAATATTGTAATGCCACCCCATAAAATTCAAAAGGGCGGCCGGACACTATGCTATACTCTTCTTGTGTTTCAGGAGTTTGAGTTAAATGCCAAATTTCATTAAAAGACTCACTGCAGAAATACAAGGACGTCTGAACAAACTTTATCTGCTCCTCAATTTTTCTAATAAGGACCCATGATTCTTTCTTCATTTCAAATTTGATCTCTCCTTTTCCATACACACCTGTTTCAACCCAGCCCTGCTTGCGATAAAATGTTTCAGCTCTTGTACCGGGGCTTGTACTCAACCACACTGTTTCATTTGTTTGTTCAAAATACCAGTTCATCATAAGATCATGCAATTGCTTACCGATGCCTCTGGCTTCCACATCAGGATTTACAAACAAAGCCCAGATATTATGATCCACAAGATCTGCAATGGCAAAGCCTACAACCGAATCGCCGATGGTGCACACCCAGCCTTTTCCTCTTTTGGTAATGTATGTTTCCACATCAGCATCGGGTACTAATGCAGGATCACTCAACATGTTTTCCTTTACAGCATTGCGTACAACCTGCATTTGTTTAATGTCCTGTATGGTGGCTTCACGAAAGATCATGTTGTTTTTGCGGTGAGTCACTCGCTTGTATTTGGAGTGGCTCACCGGCAGATTCAATTATTATTTAATAATCCGTTTAATATTATTTGCATGCTCAATCAAACCTCTCAGCTCATCTGCATTGCTTTGTTCAATTTTATCTCTGAACTTTTTCAACTGTTCAATATGTTCGTTCAACACATCCAGCACATTTTCTTTGTTCTGTATAAAGATGGGCACCCACATGGCAGGATTACTCTTTGCCAAACGCACTGTGCTTTCAAAACCTGCACTGGCCATTTCAAAAATTGCATTGTCTTCTTTTTCTTTTTCCAAAACAGTATTTGCTAATGCAAACGAAGTGATGTGTGAAATATGACTCACATACGCAGCATGCAGATCATGTGCTTTCGCTTCCATGCTCAACAAATGCATTCCGATCTTTTTATACATTGCTTTCGTCCACTCCAATGCATCTGCATCACTGTCTTCTTCGTCACAAATAATGACGGCCTTATTTTCATATGCGTTACGTACTGCTGCAGCCGGGCCGCTATACTCCGTACCCCACATTGGGTGCGTTGCTACAAAACGACCACGCTTCGGATGATTGGCTACAGCTTCCGTCAATTGTGATTTTGTTGAACCAAGATCGATCACAATTTGATTGTCAATTTTATCAAGGATCGAAGGCAACAGGCTCACCATTTTATCAACAGGAAAAGCCAATATCACTACATCGCTTTGTGCAATGGCTTCATCCATTGGTAAAATTTCATCTACCAACTCCAGCTCAATTGCTTTGACTTCATGTTCTTTACTGGCATCCACCCCAATCAATCGTGATGAGATCTTTTTCTCATGCAGACGAATGGCGAGTGAACCACCAATTAATCCAACACCAATTATTGCAATACGTTTCCGTAAAGCCCCCTCCCGACCTCCCCCGAAGGGTGAGGCCACCAACTCACTTGCCTTGCTATTCAAATGATCCGATGTTTTTTTTTCTGTACTCATAATAAAACTTAGTATTCAATTTTATCAAGTTGCCCATAAGTCTCCCCTTCAGGGGAGATTTAGAGGGGTTTCTTTATTCTCTTGATCGCTTCTTCAAACCGTTCAACCGGTGCACACAAGCTGATGCGGATATATCCATCACCTGCATTTCCAAAAATGCCGCCCGGTGTAATAAATACACTGCTGCCGTACAACACTTCATCACTCACTTCATACCCTGTTTTATACTTCGCAGGAATTTTTGCCCACACGAACATGCCCACCTGTGCTTTCGAATACACACAATTCAAGAGATCGAGTAATTCAAATACCTTTTCTCTACGTTCACGGTAAATCGCATTCACGCCATCGTACCAATCTTTGCCAAGGCTTAATGCTTTTGTTGCAGCTAATTGCAAAGGCAAAAACATACCACTGTCCATATTACTTTTAAAACGCAATACTTCATCAATACGCTCTTTAGCGCCACTCAACATACCTACTCTCCAACCAGCCATATTGCTGGATTTGCTTAATGAGTTTAATTCAAGCACACAATCTTTAGCACCATCAATACTCAACAAGCTCATCGGGTTGTCATTCAAAATAAAACTGTACGGGTTATCATGAATGATGAGGATGCCTGTCTTCTTTCCGAAAGCAACTAATTGTTCAAATAATTTTTTATCAGATGCCTGTCCCGTTGGCATCTGCGGATAGTTCACAAATAGCAGTTTCACTTTTGAAAGATCACTTGCTTCCAATGCTGCAAAATCAGGAGCGTAATTATTTTCTTCTTTCAAATCATAATCAACACAAACCCCACCTGCTAATTTCACCGCACTTCTGTATGTTGGATAACCGGGGTTCGGCACCAACACTTTATCGCCTTCGTTCAAATACGTCATACAAATGTGCATGATGCCTTCCTTACTCCCAATGAGGGGAAGAATTTCTGTATCAGCATTCAGCTCCACATTGTACCAGCGTTTATACCAATCACTCATCGCCTTACGCAATACAATTGATCCTTTGTACGATTGGTAACCATGAACATTCGGTTTTACACTTTCTTCCTGCAATACTTTTATTACATCGGGATGCGGTGGTAAGTCAGGACTACCAATACCAAGATTGATGATCTGCTTGCCTTGTTTATTCAACTCCTCTATCTCTCTCAGTTTTTGTGAGAAATAATATTCACCAATTCCATCCAATCGTTTTGCTGTTTGCATATACTGTTCAACTTTCGTTTATCTTTTTATTTAATCAAGTCGTTTCACATGTGGGCTGTGCTGTTGCAGCCCTCCCCCTTCAGGGGGAGTTGGTGGGGGTTTTTCCGTTTTTGTAAACACCATAAATTTTCAATTCAACTGTTGAAGGTTTGATTGCCTCGATCACCTTGTGAAACTGATCAATTGTATCAAACTCCATATCTGCATGAAAGCTGTATTTAAAATCTGTTCCCGGAATAGGAAAACTTTGCAGCTTACTTAAATTGATGCCGCCATCTGCAATTTGTCCAAGCACTCTTGCCAGGCTTCCTTTCGAATGATCGGTCACAAAATTCACCGATGCTTTATTCGCCTGTTCAATAGAACCATTTTGTTCACGTTGCAAGATCAAAAACCGTGTGTAGTTGTTCTTCATGGTTTGAATACCGGGAGCGATCACATTCAAGCCATACAATTCAGCTGCCAACTTACTGGCAATAGCAGCAATATGTTTACTCTTATGCTGGTAAATATGTTTTGCACTCAACGCTGTGTCTTCTGTTTCAACCAGTTTCCATTTGTATTTATCTAAAAAGTCGTAGCACTGCTGCAAAGCCATTGTATGAGAATGCACTTCTTTAATATCTTCCAGTTTCACACCTTGGTTTACGATGAGGTTTTGTTTAATGTGCAGGTACACTTCGCCAACAATGGTGAGATTACTTTTCTGCAACAAATTATAGTTGGGTAAAATGCTGCCGGCAATAGAATTTTCGATTGCCATCACTGCACCGTCACTTTCTTTTTTGTTGGCACCGATCTTCACCACTTCCCTGAATGTGGCACAGGGAATCACTTCCACGTCCTTTCCAAAAAACTGTCTTGCCGCTTCCTGGTGGAAACTGCCTTCGTAACCTTGTATTGTAACTTTAAGCCCCCTCTGCCCCCTTAAGGGGGAACTTGCTCTCGCACTTACCTCGTTTGCTGTCATTTCTGTTTTTTTCGTTGTCATCGTTCAACTTATTTTTTGTTTTGCTCCCTTTCAGGGGACGGGGGCAAATGAAAAATCCCGGCTTTTGAGCCGGGATTCTTTATGTTGTTTGCACTGTTATCAGTTCTGTTTCAACAAAAGGAAGCCCGGCTTCATTCTAAAATAAAAGAAGCTAAAATAAAAGAAACCGTATGCTCTGTTTGTTGCCATGAGATTCAAATGTAGACAGGGTTTTTCATAAAACAAGTGTTAGCCGTAAAAAAAATCTGCGCAACCGTTAGCAGGCAGCACACTAACAAACGCTGTATCAGCAAGGTTTTGCGGTTAAAAACGAAAAAAGCCATTCCATGAATGGAACGGCCGTTAACGATTGCTTGCCATATGAAAATCTTTATTAGATCAAATCCTTACCCGGCAAGCAGGGTTTTATATTTGGGTTGATCTATTTCGTTCGCAAATTACTTTGCAACTGCAGGAGAATCTACTTTAGGAGAATCAACAGCAGGAGTATCAACTTTAGGAGTATCAACAACAGGAGCTTCTACTGCAGGAGTGTCAGCAGCTGGTTCTTTTTCACCTTCATTGTTACAAGCTACAAAACCGAGGATAGCGAACGCTAATAAAACCTTTTTCATTCTTTTTGAGTTTTTAAAAGTTTAAGATAATTATCGAGGATTAATACCTATACTTAAAAAAGGTAACCCCGGGTAACCCAGGTTTTTTTATATTTTTTTTTACCCGTTCTTTGGGTTACAAATTGTCCTTTTTGGTATTAAAAACAGATTATAGTGAAACCTGAGATTAACGAATTGGAATTACTGGCAGGTTTAGCCCGGAACGACAGGAAGGCTGTGGAAACCCTTTACAAGCTGAATTACAGCATGGTACAGGCGTTTATCCTCAACAATAAT
>JAACZX010000076.1 GCA_009996555.1 Chitinophagaceae bacterium
ATCATCCGTTGGGTGTTGGTATGTTGGGTATGCATGGTAACTATGGTCCAAACTTATTAACGAATGAATGTGATGTATTGATCGCTGTTGGTATGCGTTTCGATGATCGTGTAACCGGTCGTTTAGATAAATATGCAAAGCAGGCGAAGGTGATCCATTTGGATATTGATCCTGCAGAAATTGATAAGAATGTAAAGACAACCGTTCCTGTTTGGGGCGATTGCAGGGAAACATTGCCGATGCTGACTGCATTAGTGGAAAGCAAAGTGTATCCGCAATGGTTGCAGAAATTCCATGATTGCATGGAAAAAGAAAAGGCAACCTGTATTCAACCTGAGATGAATCCTGAAGGTGACATCTTAACGATGGGTGAAGTAATTAAAACACTCAACGAGTTAACAGCAGGCAATGCCATTGTGGTAACGGATGTTGGTCAGCACCAGATGGTGGCCTGTCGTTATGCAAAGATGAATCAAACAAAAAGTAATATCACCAGTGGTGGTTTGGGAACAATGGGTTATGCATTGCCTGCAGCCATTGGTGCAGCGTACGGTGATCCAACACGTACAACTGTTGCAGTAATTGGTGACGGTGGTTTCCAGATGACATTGCAGGAGTTGGGGACGATCATGCAATTCAAACCAAACGTAAAGATTTTGATTTTGAACAATCAGTTCTTGGGTATGGTGCGCCAGTGGCAGCAACTGTTTCATGAAAAGCGTTATTCGTTTGTGGATATCACCAGTCCTGATTTTGTGCAAGTAGCAAAGGGATATTACATCGATGGACAACGCATCAGCGAACGTGCACAACTAAAAGATGCATTGAAGACCATGCTTGATCATAACGGCAGTTATTTGCTGGAAGTGATGGTAGGCAAAGAAAACAATGTATTCCCGATGGTGCCACAAGGCAGAGGGGTTGCAGAAATTGTATTAAGTAAAGAAGAAATAGCCCCCTAAATCCCCCGGAGGGGACTTGCAAACACTCCGATAATTTTTTGAGTGTTTGTGAACGGTAAACAAATTAATAAAGAGCAAAATTGAATTATGAATAAGATATTATTTAATCAGACTGCTGCCCAACTCTCCCCCACCGGGGGAGGCGGAGGGGGCCGTCAGGAATTCACCATAACGGTATATACAGAGAACCAGATCGGTTTATTGAACCGCATTGCGATTCTCTTTTCAAAACGTAAGATCAATATTGATAGTTTGAACACATCGCCCAGCGAAGTGGAAAGTGTGCATCGTTTCACAATTGTGATCAACGAAACAGAAGAAGTGGTGCGTAAACTTTGTCGCCAAATTGAAAAGCAGGTGGAAGTATTGAAAGCATATTATAATACAAACGAAGAGATCATTTGGCAGGAACTGGCGTTGTACAAAGTGCCAACAGAAATTATTGCAGAGGAAGTAAAGGTTGAACGTTTGTTGAGCCAGTATGGTGCAAAGGCCGTTGTGATCCGTAAAGATTACACCGTGTTTGAAGTGAGCGGTCAACGTGATGAAACAGACAGCTTCATTAAAGTATTGGAACCATACGGGTTAATCGAATTCGTTCGTAGTGCAAGAGTAGCCATCATCAAAGCAAGCGATGGCTTCCACAAAAAACTCAAGGAGTTTGAATACCGTGAGCCAAGTGAAGAAGTGATCGAGAATGAATACCTGGATAAGAACGAAGAGGTGTTTGAAATGTAAAGCCTCCCCAAACCCCTCCGAAGGAGGGGCTTAGCAAGGCGCATGGCCAGCTTATTTGAACAGTTTGATAAAAAGCAAGTGGCTGAATGAAGATAAAATGATGATGTGGTAATTACAATTGATAGTATATAAACAAAAGCACCGCTCTTTCTCCTTCGGGGAAAGAGGAGGAGATAGGGGCTTATAAATTTTTAAATCTAAACTTTCTTTGCTTGTTGTGAGCAAAGACAAACAAACAAAAAAGAGAAACGAAAATGGCAAATTACTTTAACACACTTCCGCTCAGAGAACAACTTGCACAACTTGGTGTATGTGAATTTATGGACCGTAGTGAGTTTGCGGATGGTGTGAATGCTTTATTGGGAAAAAAGATCGTCATCGTTGGTTGCGGTGCACAAGGTTTGAACCAGGGTTTAAACATGCGTGATTCAGGATTGGATATCTCGTACACGTTACGTAAAGAAGCAATTGCAGAAAAACGTGCTTCATGGAAAAATGCAACAGAGAATGGTTTTACTGTTGGTACTTATGAAGAGTTGATTCCAACTGCTGATCTCGTATTGAATCTGACTCCCGATAAACAACATACTGCAGTAATTAAAGCCATTATGCCATTGATGAAACAAGGTTCTACTTTGTCGTACTCACACGGTTTTAATATTGTGGAAGAAGGTACACAAATCCGTAAAGATATTACGGTGATCATGGTGGCGCCTAAATGTCCCGGTACAGAAGTACGTGAAGAATATAAGCGTGGCTTTGGTGTACCTACGTTGATCGCTGTGCATCCGGAAAATGATCCTGAAGGAAAAGGATTGATCCAGGCAAAAGCATATGCAGCTGCAACCGGTGGTCATCGTGCAGGTGTATTACGTTCATCATTTGTTGCTGAAGTAAAATCGGATCTGATGGGTGAGCAAACCATTTTGTGTGGTGTGTTGCAAACAGGTTCTATTCTTGCATTCGATAAAATGGTTGCAAACGGTATTGAAGCTTCTTATGCATCTAAATTGATTCAGTATGGTTGGGAAGTGATCACTGAAGCGTTGAAGCACGGTGGTGTTACAGCAATGATGGATCGTTTGTCAAATCCTGCGAAGATCAAAGCATTTGAACTGTCAACTGAAATCAAAAATATCTGGCGTCCATTGTTCCAGAAACACCAGGACGATATCATGAGCGGTGAGTTCTCATCAACCATGATGAAAGACTGGGCGAACGATGACAAGAACTTGCTCGGCTGGCGTGCGGCTACTGGTGAAACTGCATTTGAAAAAACTGCACCAACTACTGTAAAAATTTCTGAACAGGAATATTTCGATAATGGATTATTGCTTGTTGCTTTCGTTCGTGCTGGTGTTGAACTTGCATTTGAAACAATGGTTGCTTCAGGTATCAAAGCAGAAAGTGCTTACTACGAATCATTACACGAAACACCGTTGATCGCTAATACCATTGCACGTAAGAAGTTGTTTGAAATGAACCGTGTAATTTCTGATACAGCAGAATATGGTTGCTACCTGTTCGATCATGCAGCAAAACCAATGCTCACAGAATTCATGAAAACGATCGATACAGATGTGATCGGTAAAAACTTTAACGATGGTAAAGATGCCGGTGTTGATAACAAAGAACTGATTGCTGTCAATGATATTCTTCGTTCACATCCTGTTGAAAAAGTAGGAGCTGTATTGCGTAAAGCAATGACGGATATGAAGAAGATCAGCACTGAGGCATAATAATAAGAATGTACACTGTATCAAACATACAATTGGATTTTACCGGCGCCGCACTTCGTATAAAAAAAGTAGTGCACAAAACGCCGCTGCAGTTGAACCGCAATCTTTCGAAGCGATACGACTGTAAAGTGTATCTCAAACGAGAAGATCTGCAGGTGGTACGTAGTTACAAATTGCGTGGCGCTTATAACATGATGAGCAGTCTGTCGGCTGAAACATTGCAGAAAGGCGTTGTATGTGCAAGTGCAGGTAACCATGCGCAAGGGTTTGCGTTCAGTTGTAAAAAGCTCAATGCAAAAGGTGTGGTGTTTATGCCCGTGATCACACCCAATCAAAAGATCAACCAAACGAAAATGTTTGGTGAAGATTATATTGAAGTGCGTTTGGTGGGCGATACATTCGATGATTGTGCTGCAGCAGCAAAAATATATACAGAAGAAAACGGACTGACCTTTATTCCTCCCTTCGATGATCTGCGCATCATCGAAGGGCAGGGTACCGTTGGCGTAGAGATACTGGAAGAGTTGAGTGATATCGATTACATCTTCGTTCCGATTGGCGGTGGAGGATTGAGTGCGGGCATTGGTTCGTATTTGAAAACCTATTCACCCAAAACAAAATTGATTGGTGTGGAGCCGGAAGGCGCACCATCTATGAAAGAAGCATTGAAAGCAGGGCATCCTGTTACAGTTGAAAACATCGATCGTTTTGTTGATGGTGCAGCGGTGAAACGTGTAGGCGATATCCCATTCAGTATTTGTAAAGATGTGTTGGATGATATGCAGCTTGTTGCTGAAGGAAAGATCTGCTCCACTATTTTAAAGTTGTACAACGAAGATGCCATTGTTGTTGAACCTGCAGGTGCTTTAAGTATAGCTGCATTAGACAATTCTGCTGATGAAATAAAAGGCAAGACGGTTGTTTGCGTAGTCAGCGGCAGTAATAACGATATTGACCGCATGCAGGAGATAAAAGAACGCAGCCTGCAGTACGAAGGGTTAAAACATTATTTCCTCATACGGTTTGCACAACGACCTGGTGCATTAAAAGAATTCGTTAATCATGTACTCGGTGAAAACGATGATATTACACGTTTTGAGTACATGCAGAAGCATAACAAGGAAACAGGTCCGGCATTGGTGGGGGTGGAGCTGCGGAGCAGGTTAGACTATGACGCTCTTTTAACCAATATGAAAAAGTACCAGATCAACTTTACTGAACTAAATAAGAACGACAACCTGTTTGGATATTTAGTGTAAACAGAACGTCACAAATCCGATTGTCCACAACTTAAGTGGGGAAAAAGGGTAAAGGCTAAACAGGTGTTAGTTGATTTATTTGGTAATTTTAAGCGATTGCTTGCTATAACAGAGCCCAAAACTCTGACTTGAATAATATTTTTTTTCATCAAAACTTGCATGTAGAATGGCAGGCAACCAAGGTTTATATAACCCGGCATTTGAACACGATGCTTGTGGTATCGGCTTCGTAGCGAGTATCAAAGGCTACAAATCACATCAGCATATCAGTGATGCATTAACTGTGTTGGAAAACATGGAACATCGTGGCGCATGTGGCTGTGAAAATAATACAGGCGATGGTGCCGGTATTATGATCCAGGTTCCGCATGAATTCTTTTTTGAAGAATGTTTGAAACTGGGTGTTCATCTTCCATCATTTGGAAAATACGGTGTGGGTGTTTTGTTCTTCCCGAAAGAAATAAAACTCCGTGAAGAGTGTCGTGATATTTTCAACCGCACAGCAGAGAAGCTGGGCCTTGAAATTCTGACGTATCGTAAAGTGCCGGTGAATCCTGATGGTATTGGTCCAACGGCGTTGAGTGTTGAACCTGAAATGGAACATGTATTTGTTGCATGTCCTGATCATATCACTAATCCTGATGAGTTTGAACGTAAGTTGTTTGTATTACGTAATCATGCAACACATTTAATTAACAGCACTGTAAAGAAAGATGCTATTGGTTTTTACCTTGCATCGCTTTCTTATAAAACAGTTGTTTATAAAGGACAGTTAACCAGTGGACAGGTTCGTGGTTATTTTCCTGATCTTAACAACAAACGTGTGGTGAGTGCATTCGGTTTGGTACACAGCCGTTTTGCCACTAACACATTTCCTTCGTGGAAACTTGCCCAGCCATTCCGCTACATTGCACACAATGGTGAGATCAATACATTACAAGGAAATCTCAACTGGTTGAAATCAAGTGAACATGGTTTCTCATCACCCAACTTCACAAAAGAAGAAATGGAGATGTTGTTGCCAATTGTTTCCGGTGGACAATCTGATTCTGCATGTCTGGATAATATGATCGAACTGTTAACCATGACAGGCCGTTCATTACCACATGTAATGATGATGTTGATTCCTGAAGCATGGGATGCAAATGATCAGATGGATCCATTGAAGAAGGCATTCTATGAATACCATGCATCGATCATGGAACCATGGGATGGTCCTGCTTCAATTTCGTTTACTGATGGAAAGATCATTGGCGCTACATTAGATCGTAACGGTCTTCGTCCTTCACGTTACTGTATTACTTCCGATGATCGTGTGATCATGGCAAGTGAAACAGGTGCAGTGTGGGTTGATCCGAAAACAGTTGTAAAGAAAGGTCGCCTGCATCCGGGTAAAATGTTTGTGGTGGATATGGAGCAAGGCCGCATCATTAGTGATGAAGAATTGAAACAAACCATCTGCTCTCAAAAACCTTATGCAGATTGGTTGAATCAAAATAAAATTCGTCTTGAAGAATTACCTGAACCACGTGTAGCGTTTACACATCTGAGTGATGAAAATATTCACAAGTATCAGAAAGCGTTCGGTTATTCTACTGAAGATATTGATACCATCATTAAGCCAATGGCAGTTGATGGTAAAGAACCAATTGGTTCAATGGGAACTGATACACCGTTGGCTGTACTCAGTGATCAACCTCAGCATTTAACTTCTTACTTCAAACAATTATTTGCACAGGTAACAAACCCGCCGATCGATCCTATTCGTGAACGCATGGTGATGAGTCTTGCTGCATTCGTTGGTAACAATGGTAATTTGCTGGAAGAAGATCCGATGCATTGTCACACTGTAGCATTGAAACAACCTGTATTAACAAGCACCGATCTTGAAAAGATCAGGAGTATTGATACTGGTAAGTTCCAGGCAAAAACAATCCAGATCTATTTCCGTGCCGATGGTAAACCCGGTTCGTTAAAAGATGGTCTCGATCGTATCTGCCGTTATGCAGAAGATTCGGTGCGTGATGGTTTTGAAGTATTGATCCTTTGCGATCGTGCTGTGGATAGTGATCATGCTGCTATTCCTTCCTTATTGGCAACTGCTGCAGTGCATCATCATCTTATCCGTAGAGGATTGCGTGGACAGGTGGGTATTGTTGTTGAAGCCGGTGATGTGTGGGAAGTTCATCACTTTGCATGTTTGCTTGCGTTTGGTGCAACAGCTATCAATCCATACTTAGCGTTGGCATCTATCCGCAACATGAAAGTGAATGGTTCGCTTGAAACAGATCTTGAGTGGGAAGTGTTGCGTAAGAATTATGTGAAAGCAGTATGCGATGGTTTGTTAAAGGTATTCTCGAAAATGGGGATCTCTACATTGCAATCGTATCAAGGTGCACAGATATTAGAAATTCTTGGTTTGAACCAGGAAGTGGTTGATAAATATTTTACAGGTGCAACAAGCCGTATACAAGGTATCGGGCTTGAAGAAATTGCAAAAGAAGCATTGGTGAAACATTATTTTGCTTTCAGCAAAAAAGATGTACCCGTTGATCGTTTGCCTGTTGGTGGCGTTTACCAGTGGAAACGCAAAGGTGAATTCCATTTGTTCAACCCAACAACAATTCACTTGCTGCAATATGCAACAAAGATGAATGACTATGCAACGTTCAAAAAATACACAAAGCATGTAAATGATCAGAGCGAAAAAGCGGCAACACTCAGAAGTTTATTTGAGTTCAAACGCAATCGCCCTGCCATCAGCATTGATGAAGTAGAATCAGCTGAAGCTATTTACAAGCGTTTTGCAACAGGTGCCATGAGCTTTGGTTCTATTTCATGGGAAGCGCACACAACATTAGCCATTGCTATGAACCGCTTAGGTGGTAAGAGCAATACAGGTGAAGGTGGTGAAGATGAACGTCGTTATGATCGTTTGCCAAATGGTGATAGCATGCGTTCTGCCATTAAGCAGGTTGCATCTGCACGTTTTGGTGTAACAAGTTTATACCTCACCGAAGCTGATGAATTACAAATTAAAATGGCGCAGGGTGCGAAGCCTGGTGAAGGTGGGCAATTGCCCGGTCATAAAGTTGATGACTGGATCGGTAAAACACGTCACTCAACACCTGGTGTTGGTTTGATCTCTCCGCCTCCGCATCACGATATTTATTCTATTGAAGATCTTGCTCAATTAATATTCGATCTGAAGAATGCAAACCGAGCTGCACGTATCAATGTAAAGCTGGTAAGTAAAGCAGGTGTTGGTACTATTGCTGCTGGTGTTACAAAAGCAAAAGCAGATGTAGTGTTGATCAGCGGACATGACGGTGGTACAGGTGCATCACCAATATCATCTATTAAACATGCGGGTCTTCCTTGGGAACTTGGTTTGGCAGAAGCACATCAAACACTTGTAAAAAATAAATTACGTAGTCGTGTAGTTGTGCAGGCCGATGGTCAGATGAAAACCGGTCGTGATATTGCTATTGCTGCATTGCTTGGTGCAGAAGAATGGGGTGTTGCAACTGCTGCTCTTGTGGTGGAAGGTTGTATCATGATGCGTAAGTGTCATCTCAATACTTGTCCGGTTGGTGTGGCCACACAGGATCCTGAATTGCGCAAGCGCTTTACAGGTAATGCCGATCATGTGGTGAACTTTTTCCGCTTTATGGTGCAGGAGTTAAGAGAGATCATGGCTGAGCTTGGTTTCCGCACAGTGAATGAAATGGTAGGCCAGGTTGATTGCTTACAGATGAGAGAGAATATCAATCACTGGAAATTCAGCAAACTTGATCTGTCACCAATTTTATACAAAGAACCTGCTGCTGAATTTACAGGATTGTATAACACAGAAGAACAGGATCATGGCATTGCAGAAGTGCTCGATTGGAAATTGCTTTCTGCGGCACAACCTGCATTAGAGAATAAAGAAAAAGTAAAAGCTTCCTTCGAAATAAAAAATACAGATCGTACCGCAGGTACTATCTTATCGAACGAGATCACAAAGAAAT
>JAACZX010000006.1 GCA_009996555.1 Chitinophagaceae bacterium
CAAGAATATATTCCATTGGCAACTGGTAGTTACTGTGCTGCCAGGCATATTTATATTCAAACCGGTGGTTTGATATAATGAAGTAGAGCGATGCAAAAATGCCGATGATGGAGATGATCTCAGCCAGGAACGAATACCGGGCAATGCGTTTCCAAGCCTGTTGCTCAGACGGTATTTGCGACTGAGTGGCTTTGAAATAAGCAATGGTGGCGAGTAAAGAAGCTACAAAAGAAAGAATGGCAAGAAAAGTTCCGATCTGTCCGGGCAGTAATTGTTCACCTATAAACGGCATGGTTGAGTAATTGATTCAAAAAACAGGTTGGCTATGCGATGCTGCTAGTTGGCAGCTGTATTGATCTTAGCTTTTTCATCTGTGTACTTACTTGGGCATTTGATGAGGATATCATCACACAAAAAAGCACTGTCAGTCATTTTTCCTTTTAATACCATGCGTTCGCTACGTTCCATATCCGTTGGCGGTTTTCCTTTCATGTACACCACTTTAGCGGTTCCTCCAAGCGAATCAACAATATGAAAACTCAGGTAATTAGGATTTTTAAGCGCATCGTATTCGATCTCTTTACCATTAGCAGTATCAAGTTTGGCAATAAGATGCAAAAATTTACCGGGCTTGGCTTTTGCAGAATCAATGGAATCGTAGGTAGAAAGATCGCCCATTGAACTAATGAGGATGCCAATGGCCACTGCTATTACTACCAAAATCAGGATATGCGAGGTCTTCATTTTTGCTCTTTTGTTTCAACCCGCAAAGTTAGCCCAAAAACAAGTTGCTTTTGTGATGTAAAACATAAAAGACAGATTATTGGATAGGTGGTGCAAAAGCGTGCAGCAATTGTTCAAAGGTTCATCTAAACTGTTCTCCTGCAAAATTCCCGGAGTTCTGTGCAAAACTTTCTATGCAACCCTTTTCTGTTCCTGCGATGTCTATTAACTTTGCATCGCTTTTTCAAATAGCACCCAACATGGCCGATCTATCGGGGTTTGACCCCAACAGCGCAGGTAATCCCAATAACAACATCTTTGGCTTACCTTTTTCAGAGGAAGATGCTGATCTTGTTATTCTTCCTGTTCCCTGGGAAGTTACAGTAAGTTATAAAGCCGGTACTGCCCGGGCACCCGAACATATTTTCAGGGCAAGTCTTCAGGTTGATCTTCACGACAATGATACGAACGATGCATGGCGCAGAGGTATTTATATGCGTGATGTTGACCGAAGCATCCTGTTAAAAAGCGACTACCTGCGGAAAGAAGCAGAACTGTATATTAATTATATATCGCAAGGTGAGAATGTGAACGACAATAAGTTCATGTGCAAAACGCTGAAAGAGGTAAATGCCGGCAGTGTGTTTCTCAACAATTGGGTATATGAACAAACAAAGGCCTTGCTTGAAAAAGGAAAACTGGTGGGTTTGCTTGGCGGTGATCATAGCACCCCCCTTGGTTACTTTAAAGCCATTGCCGAAAAGCATGGCGATTTTGGTATTCTCCAGATCGATGCGCATTTTGATCTTCGTGAAGCGTATGAAGGATTTATTTATTCTCACGCATCGGTTATGTACAATGCCCTGAAAGAAATACCGGAACTGAAAAAACTGGTGCAGGTGGGCATTCGTGATTATGGCGATGATGAATGGGAACAGGTTTGCAACAGCAACTCCCGCATTGTACCCTATTTCGACAAGAATTTAAAAGAACGTTTATACGAAGGACACACCTGGCAACAGATAGTAGATGAAATTGTAGAGCAGCTTCCTGCCAATGTGTACATCAGTTTTGATGTGGATGGGCTCGATCCAAAACTTTGTCCGCAAACAGGCACACCGGTCATGGGCGGACTTGAAACAGAGCAGGCATTTTACCTCTTCCGGAAAATCATTAAAAGCGGCCGCAGGCTCATTGGCTTTGATCTGAACGAAGTGGGTGTAAGTACAAATGAATGGGATGAGAATGTTGGTGCACGTATTTTATATAAGCTCACGAATCTTTTGCTTAGCTGCAATCCCCGGTAATAGATTAATCAATTGATCATACAAAGGCTCTCCTCGTGGGAGCTTTTTTTATTCTTACAGATGATGTACAAACCTTATAAAAACAAAAAAGCCAACCCTGAAAAGAGTCGGCCGTTGCTAACCTATGAAAAACACCTACGTGCAATATAAAGCAATTTGCAATTACTTGTATGTGCACGGCAAAAAAAAATAACAACGGAAATTGGTGGATGAGTAATGGGCAAAAAAATAGGCCGTCCCTGGAAAGAGTCGGCCGTTGCTAACCTATGAAAAACACCTATGATGCAAAGGAACAGGGAAAATTGATTCTATTTTGTAGTATAAATTCGATATTTCAGCTTTTTTAGGCAATAGTCCAATAAGACAGGTTAAACTAATGCTGTTTATTAGTTAGCAGTAACATGTCTTCGCCACCAACCATCCAATTCATTATCCAGTATCTTTACATCGTTATGAAAAAGTACCAGGTACAGATTATATTCGAGCCATTTGAAAAGCAAAAAAAAGCAGCCCGGCTTTTACACCTGCTTGCGGGGTTCTTATTGATCGCTAATGCATGGGGCGAATTCAACACACCCACACCTGCTTTGTTTTTTGTTATTGTACAGCTTGCTGCTGCCCTGCTGATTATTGCGTATGCTTTTACAGGGAAAAAATGGAGTGCCGGTCAATCAAACAGCAACAGATTGTTTCGCATCATCGGAGCATTGGTTCTTTTTTATGCAGCCTGGCATTTTTCCAAAACCAACGACAGCCTCCGTTCACTTCTGCAGGTATTTGCAGGCGGCGGCTTGCTCTTTCTCTTTTTTACAGAGCGAAATATCTTCTTCCCCAGTTATGTACACATCGATGAAAAGGGAGTTCACACGCCCGGTAATTTAAAGCAACGCAGCATTGGCTGGAATGACATTGACAATATGCTCATTAAAAACGATTTCGTTTCCATCAACACCGTGCAAAACCAATTTATTCAATATGAAACAGGTGCCATCCTCAGTGAATTGCAGATGGATGAAATAAATGCGTTTTGCCGGGAGAAATTCACCAAAAAGTAATTGCCACTGCTGGTGCCGCAACCTTTTGTCACCCATCTTTCACCATTCAGCGATCGTATTCCGCTGACAAATCATTTTTTGAAATACCTTTGAGCTGTTGAAAAAAGCGATCTGTATATTATTCCTTGGAGTCTACCTCATTTCCTCAACGGAGCTGAGGCAGTTGCTCAAGTTCCCGATGCTGTTGCAGCATTATACAGAACACAAAGCCGCCAACCAATCGCTCAGCCTTTTGCAGTTCCTCGCCATGCATTATAATGATGAGGATATTATTGATCTTGACTACAGCAAGGACCAGCAGTTACCTTTCAAATCAATGAACGGTTATACCGGTGCCACACTGAGCATTTCTGAGCCTACATCATTTTCTATTCATTTGCCAAAACCGGTTCATAACTCATCCATTTCTTTCTTTATTCCCAACGATGATTTTGTGAAAACGGTCGTCCTCTCTTCTATCTGGCAACCTCCTAAGAATTGCTGATCATTTATTGTTGAATGTTTTATTGCACAGCAAACACTTCCGCAAGTGAAGGGTTGTTGTATTGATGATCTATTAAATTGTTAGCAGGTTATGCTGAACGCTATTATTCACTTTTCCGTAAGGAATAAGTTAATCATTGGATTATTTCTGATCGGTCTTATCGGCTATGGCAGTTACGAATTAACAAAACTGCCCATTGATGCTGTTCCTGACATCACCAATAACCAGGTACAAATTATTACTGTAGCTCCTTCTTACGGTGCAACAGATATTGAACGGCTTGTAACATTTCCACTGGAGCAGGCAAACAATAATATTGCAGGCTTGTTGGAGATAAGAAGTTTCTCACGCTTCGGCTTATCGTTGGTTACGCTTGTGTTCAGCGATGAAACAGATGTGTACTGGGCACGACAACAAGTGGCTGAACGTTTGCAAAAAATACAAGCCATCATTCCCACACATATCGGCACACCGGAGCTGGCGCCTGTTACAACAGGTTTGGGCGAAATTTATCAATATGTTGTTCGTCCTCAAAAAGGATATGAAAATAAATATGATGCTACAGAATTACGCACCATTCAGGACTGGATCGTTCGCAGGCAGCTGCTGGGCGTACCGGGTGTGGCAGAAGTAAGCAGCTTTGGTGGTAAACTGAAACAATACAGTATTGAACTTGACCCCAACCGTTTAAACTCCTATGGTATAACGGTGAATGATGTGTTTACCGCACTGGAAAAAAACAACCAGAATACCGGTGGTGCCTACATTGAAAAATCTTCCACGGTTTTATACATCCGCAGCGAAGGTTTGGCTGGAAGTAAGGAAGACATTGAAAATATTGCCATTAAAAGAACCGGCAGCAACACGCCTCTGTTTGTGCGTGATGTAGCTGATGTTACTATTGGACATGCTACACGTTACGGCGCATTGCTCTTTAATGATGAAGGTGAAGTGGCAGGTGCAATTGTAATGATGCTGAAAGGAGCTAACAGCAACAAAGTAATTGCCGATGTAAAAGACCGCATTCAACAGATTCAAAAAACACTACCCGAAGGCGTAGTGATTGAACCTTTCCTCGACCGTACAAAAATGGTAAACAATGCCATTGGTACTGTAAAAACCAATTTGCTGGAAGGTGCACTCATTGTTGTGTTTGTGCTTGTTCTGTTTCTTGGCAATTTCCGTGCAGGTATTCTTGTGGCATCTGTTATTCCGCTTGCCATGCTCTTTGCCATTATTATGATGAACATATTTGGCGTTAGCGGCAACCTCATGAGTTTAGGCGCTCTTGATTTCGGATTGATCGTTGATGGTGCTGTTATTATTGTTGAAGCCGTGATGCATCAACTAAGCCACAGCAAACGCTTCAGCAATACCGTACAAATATCGCAGGAGCAAATGGATGCAGAGGTAAACAGCAGCGCAGGTAAAATGATGAACAGTGCAGTGTTTGGCCAGGTAATCATTCTTGTGGTGTACCTACCCATTTTTACACTGCATGGCATTGAAGGAAAAATGTTCAAACCAATGGCGCAAACAGTTGCGTTTGCATTACTTGGTGCATTTATTTTATCGCTCACCTACATACCCATGATGAGCTCCATCTTCCTCAGCAAGAAAATTCACCATAAACAAAATATCTCCGACAGGATGATGATCTGGCTCGAACGCCTTTATCAATCAGCACTCAGCAAAGTGCTGGGCTTTCCGAAACTGATCATTGGTATTGCGTTGGCTTTGTTTGCAACAGCTATCCTTATCCTTTCACAAATGGGCGGCGAATTTATTCCATCACTGGAAGAAGGTGATTTTGCAGTTGAAACAAGAGTGCTTACCGGCAGCAGCCTCCAAACAACGATTGAACAAACACAGAAAACAGCACATATCCTTAAATCAAGATTTCCTGAAGTTGAAAAAGTAGTCACAAAAATCGGCAGCGGCGAAATTCCCACCGATCCGATGCCACTGGAAGCAAGCGATATGATGGTGATCTTAAAAGACAAAAGCGAATGGACATCAGCAAACAGCTTTAATGAACTGGCGGCAAAAATGACAGATGCATTACAGGAAGTGCCGGGTGTTACTACCGGTTTTCAATACCCTGTTCAAATGCGTTTTAATGAACTTTTATCAGGTGCAAGACAGGATGTGGTTTGTAAAATATTTGGAGAAGACCTTGACACACTTGCGCTGTACGCACAATCGCTTGGCCGCATTATTGGCACAGTACAAGGCACGACCGATTTGTATGTTGAAGCAGTAACCGGTTTACCACAAATCATCATACAATATAACCGTGCTGCCATTGCACAATACAATTTGAGCATTGCAGATGTGAACCGCATTGTGAATACAGCTTTTGCGGGGCAAACGGCAGGCATGTTGTTCGAAGGAGAAAAACGGTTTGATATTGTAGTGCGGTTGAAGAGTAATCAGAAAAAAGATCTGAAAGATATTCAACAGCTGCTCATCCCAACTCCATCAGGAGCACAAATTCCACTGTATCAGCTTGCAGATGTTTCCATTAAAGAAGGCCCTAACCAGATACAACGTGAAGATGCAAAACGACGGATCATTGTTGGGTTCAATGTTCGTGGCCGTGATGTACAAAGTATTGTTCATGAGTTACAGGAAAAAGCAGGCAAACAATTAAAACTCCCCACCGGTTATTATGTAACATACGGAGGTGCATTTGAAAACCTGAATGAAGCTAAACAACGATTAATGATTGCTGTTCCTGTATCATTACTGCTCATCTTCCTCCTGCTCTATTTTGCTTTTGGTTCTGTAAAACAAGGCCTGCTTATTTATTCCGCAATTCCGCTTTCAGCCATTGGTGGCATTTTCTTTCTTGCATTAAGAGGAATGCCTTTCAGCATCAGTGCAGGTATTGGCTTTATTGCATTGTTTGGTGTGGCTGTGTTAAATGGCATTGTATTGATTGCCGAATTTAACCGGCTGAAAAAGGAAGGCATGGATGATGTAAAACGGATTGTATTGATGGGAACGAAGATCCGTCTGCGTCCTGTATTAATGACCGCATCCGTTGCCTCGCTTGGATTTTTGCCAATGGCTTTAAGTAATGGCGCAGGTGCAGAAGTTCAACGTCCTTTAGCAACCGTGGTCATTGGCGGATTGGTGGTCGCAACATTTCTTACACTCTTTGTTTTACCTGTACTGTATATCCTTTTTGAAAAAGGCATCAGCAGGAAAAAGAAAAAGAAAAGATTGGCGACAGCAATATTGTTACCGGTAATGTTGTTGTTGCAAATAAATGCAACAGCACAAACCCCCATCAGCCTGGAGGCTGCATTGGATACAGCAAAAAAGAATAATCTGTTATTGAAAAACGAGCAACTGGTGGCAGCATATAAAAAACTGCTGATCGGATCGGCAGCAACAGTACCGCAAACCATGCTGCAAACAGAAGTTGGTCAGTTCAACAGTATTTATACCGATACCCGCTTTGGGTTATCACAAAGCTTCAGTTTTCCAAAAGTATACAGCACGCAAAAACAATTGTTGCAGGAGGAATGGAAAAGCAGTAATCTTTCATCAGCAGTAAAAGAAAAAGAATTGCAACAGCAGGTAACATCGCTGTTCTATCAATTCATCTGGCTGCGGGAGAAAGAAAAGCTGTTGAACTATACCGATAGTTTGTTCACTGCATTTTACAAACGCACAGAACTGCGGTTGCAAAAAGGCGAAACAAACCTGCTTGAAAAAACAACGGCTGAAACACAGCTTGGACAGATAACACTCCAGCGAAAGCAATTGCAGCACGATAAGGAAATACTGCAGTTGCAGTTTCAATTGTTACTGAATACAACCACTGTATTTATTCCAACAGCAGAGTATAAGTTGCAACAACAGTTACCGGTAGCTGAGTTCAGCTCACACCCTGCCATTGCATTTGCCCGGCAGCAGGAACAGATTGCTGATGCCATGATCAAAGCTGAACAATCGAAACTGCTGCCTGAAATAACAATCGGCGTTTCCAGCACCAGCATCACGGGTATTGGCGCCGATGATAAATATTACAGTAATGCAAGAAGGTTTCAGTCTGTACAGGCAGGCATTGGTATTCCTCTTTTTGCAAAAGCACAAAAAGCAAAGATCAGCAGTGCAAAATTCAGCAAACAGGTGGCAGCCAATCAATCTGCATTAAGTCTGCAACTTTTAAAAACCAATTTCAGCAAAGCCCTTGCGTTGTACAAACAGTATAGCGAAACCGTTGGCTATTTTGAAAAGACAGGTTTAAAAAATGCTGAACTGATCATTGAAACTGCAAACAAACAATTCAACAGCGGACTCATTAATTACCTTGAATGGTTTATGCTTATGAACCAGGCTACCGCTGTTAAGAACGATCACCTGGATGCAGTACGCAATCTCAACGAAAGTATCATTCAACTCAACTACTACAACAATCAATAAACAGCTATGAAACATACATTCATTATACTGTTCTTTTCTGCTGCATTACTTTCCTGCGGCAGTAAAAACAAAACAGAAGAACCAAAAGCGCCAAAGGCTGAGGAAAATAGTATTACCCTCACAGCGGCGCAATTAAAAAATGCGGCTGTTACAATGGTAAAACCTGAGCAGCGTTCTGTTTCTTCCATTTTAAAACTGAACGGACGCATTGATGTTCCGCCACAAAACATTGTATCCATCAGTGTTCCGCTTGGTGGTTATTTAAAATCAACACGCTTACTGCCGGGCATGCATTTGAAGAAAGGTGAAGTTATTGCCATTATTGAAGACCAGCAATACATTCAGCTGCAACAGGATTATTTAACAGCAAAAGCAAGAATCAGCTCACTGGAAGCAGAATACCTGCGTCAAAAAGAACTGAACGAAAGCAAAGCCAGCAGCGATAAAGTTTTTCAACAGGCCGAAGCTGAATTCAGAAGCCAGAAAATACTCATCACGGCCTTAAGCGAAAAATTAAAACTGGCCGGTATCAACATCTCCAATCTCAACGAAAGCAACATCAGCCGCAGTATACAATTGCATTCGCCCATTGATGGTTATGTATCAAAAGTGAATGTGAACATTGGTAAATATGTGGCACCAACGGAAGTATTGTTTGAATTGATCAACCCCACAGATATTCATCTTGCATTAACTGTGTTTGAAAAAGATGTCAACAAACTGTTTATTGGTCAACAGCTGGTGGCTTATACCAACACGCAGCCGGAAAAGAAACATGCAGCAGATGTATTGCTGATTGGCAAAGACCTTTCTGCCGACCGCAGCACTGAAGTGCATTGTCATTTTGATAACTACGATAAAACACTGATACCCGGTACATACATGAATGCCGATGTGGAAGTGAAAAATAAAGCAGCCTGGGTACTGCCGGAAGATGCGGTAGTTCGTTTCGAGAACAAAAACTATGTATTTGTAAAACGGGCGGAATACAGCTTTGTAATGCAGGAAGTGCAAACAGGTATTGCAGAGTCAGGTTTTGTTGAAATAGTTAATATAGACGATTTGAAGGATAAGGAAGTGGTGGGCAAAGGCGCCTATACCCTGCTCATGAGTTTAAAGAACAAAACAGAGGATTAACAAGCCGTTTGTTTTATATATCAAAAAAAATCCGCACCTTATGTGTGGATTTTTTTATGAACGGCATCTACAAGTAAAAACCTACTGCTATGGCGTCACCACTTACTGTTTCCATTGTACACCCGCAATACAACAATCTGAAAAAGTACAGCCCGGTCCTCCATTTCCTGGCCGGCACAGTTTTTATAGCTGCGGCCGTCTATGAATTCAGGATCGACAACCGCATTACAGCCTTCTCGGAATTAGTGATCGGTATTGATGTGATTACGCTAGCCTTTATGCGTGGCTTTGCCGAAGATTCAAGCCGTATGAATGCCATCTTCCGCTTCATAGAAGTACTGGTTTTTGGCGGACTTACTATCCTTGCAGCCCTCGATCAATCGTGGATCACAGCGTGTTTCCTCGCCATTGCAACAGGCATGTATTATTATGTTTTTCACTGCGAACGAAAAGTGATCAACCGGGAAAAGGTTTCAGTACACCATTTGGGCGTCACCATCTCCAACTTTCCCAAGGATAAAGAGCTGGAATGGGATGAGATAACTGACCTGGAAGCATTGCCACACAGCATTACCATTTTTACCAGCCGGAAGAAAATACTCCGTTTCGATTTTCAAAAAGCAATTGCTTTCGATGAACTGGAACAAATTCACGAATTTTGCAGACATTATTTGAAAAGTGAATAGTGAATGGTCAATGGTGAGTAAGCCGGGCCGCACATTCACCATTCACAATTGACAATTCACTATGGCTTTAGAACATTCTCCCTATTTACTTTATTCCGACGGGAACGGAAATATTTTTGAAGATACTTCGCTCTACGCCATTGGGCGTGAAGGATGGGATGCTTTTCCCATTGATGCAGAAGACTGGATCGAACTGCCCGATGGCGGCAACCTGTATGAATTACCAGACCGCAAAGGCATTGGCATTGATGTAAACACAGGCGAAATGCGTTTATGTGAAAAAGGATGGGCCGTGGCAGCTTTCATTCCTCCTGCCCATACCAGTTTATACATTGCAGCGTTTGAATCTTCACCTGATGCAGAAACACTTCCCCTGTTTTGTTATACAGCCGTTGGCTGGCACGATGATAAATTTTATGTGCCTGCTGTGCGCATTGAACAGGACATCCGCCAGGAATGCGCCGGTTATAATGATGAAAAAATTGAAACAGGCGCACAGCAACTTATTAAAAACTACCCGCATAACAGGCTGGTAAAACACCTCATGGAAAACTGCTGCAACACCTACAACTGTCCCGCAGCAAGAAATTTTGCCATGAGCCGTTGGGAATGCCCTATACCTGTTTCGCCTGCATGTAATGCCAATTGCATTGGCTGCATTTCGTTTCAGCCACAGGAAGAACATATTCAAAGTCCGCAGGACAGGTTAACATTTAAACCTACTGCTGAAGAAATTGTTGAGTTCACAGTACCACATCTTGAAACAGCACCTTATCCCATTGTTTCTTTCGGGCAGGGTTGCGAAGGCGAACCTTTGCTGATGTGGGAAACCATGCGTGATGCTATTCTTGAAATACGGAAACACACAACAAAAGGAAGCATCAACATTAATACCAATGGATCAAAACCAGATGCGGTGAAAGTGTTGTGCGAAGCTGGTTTAAACTCCATTCGTGTAAGTACCAACAGCGCCCAAAAACATATTTACGAAGCGTATTACCGCCCTAACAATTACAGTTTTGAAGACATTGTTGAAAGCCTGAAAGTGGTGAACGGCTATGGTGGCTGGACGAGCATTAACTATTTTGTTTTCCCCGGTGTTACAGACAGCGAAGAAGAATACGAAGCATTACGCAAACTCATTCGTGAAACCGGATTGAAGATGATACAATGGCGCAATTTTAATATTGATCCCGATTGGTATCTTGGTAAACTCGGCATTACAGAAACAGGAGAGTTGCTGGGTGTAAAACAATTCATTGAAGTGATCAAAGAAGAGTTCCCTGATCTGAAGCATGGCTATTTCAATCCACCAATTGAACGGATCAAAGGCAACTACGAAGTTGATTTTGCACATTGGTAATACCGGCGGGCACGGTTGAAAACCGTCAGATCATTAACGTAACAAGGGTGCCAACTCTGTCCTTCAACAAGCTCGGAGTTGGCACCCTTTTTTGTTCAGTACAGTTTCCGTAAGTTGAGTAACAGTTATGCAACGCCCCAACCATATTCTTCCGTTAATTGTACTATCACAATTTGCAGGTACATCTTTATGGTTCAGCGGCAATGCCATACTTCCCGAAATCAGTAAAACATTTTTGTTACAACTGGATGGCGTAGCAATTGTTACATCTTCTGTTTTGATCGGGTTTATTACAGGCACATTTGTGTATGCCGTTACAGCTGTTGCAGACCGCATGAAACCATCGCTTGTTTTCTTTTGTTCATCAGTTGCTGCAGCTACCGCAAACCTGTTGATCCTTTTACCATCGCAGGAATTTTTATTACTTGTTGCTTCACGATTTTTTGTAGGCTTTTTTCTTGCAGGTATTTATCCTGTCGGGATGAAGATTGCAGCTGAGTGGTATGAGAAAGGACTTGGAAAAGCATTGGGTTATCTTGTTGGTGCTTTAGTGCTTGGCACTGCATTTCCTCATTTACTGAAGCAATCGGGCTGGGATTACAACTGGAAAACAGTACTTGTTGTTACTTCACTTGTTGCATCAGCCGGGGGGCTCATCATTCTATTATTTGTGCCATCAGGACCTTATGCAAAAAAAGGAAGCACCTATTCGTTCAATGCATTTAAAAGCAGCTTCCGTTATCCGGGTTTCCGTGCAGCATCATTTGGTTATTTCGGACACATGTGGGAGCTGTATGCTTTCTGGGCCTTTGTTCCGGTTTTGCTGCAGCAGTATGTAAAACAAAACGGAGCAATGCCCAATATTCCGCTATGGTCGTAGCTGATTCACCACAGTTTTCATCCATTGTTGCACAAACCGCTGTTGCCGAAAACAAAGGCACAGCGTTGACGATTGTTACATGCATTGGTTTTTCTATTACTGTTGTGAGTATTTATTTACTCAACAGTTTGTTTGCTCAATTCATGCAGTCGCCCTACGCCTTGCTCATACTTGCACCCGGCCCGTTACTTGGACTAATGGGACTAAAGCCATTGCTGAAACAAAAAAACTTTCACTAGAGATTACAACAGTATATTTTTCATTTGCTGATGCATTTGAAAAAAATCAGACTCACTACTCAAAAAATAAACCGGCAGTTTACCGTTCGTCAAATAAGTTTTTTTGCACCATTGATTCAATACAACAGCGGTTATTTTTGGCGGCATGAAACATGAGAACCAAAACCACGTTGCAATAGGCATCTTGTTTGCGGTAGCCGCTACTATTATCTGGAGCGGCAATTTTATTGTAGCCCGTGCGGTCATTCATGATATTCCACCTGTAACACTTGCGTTCTTTCGTTGGTTAACGGCCTGCATCTTACTCCTGCCTGTGGCGTGGAGGCATATTGGCCCATCCTGGCAAATTGTAAAACAGCATAAGAGTTATTTTTTCTGGACCGGTCTTACCGGCATCAGTCTTTTTAATACACTTGTATATGTGGCGGGGCACAGTTCAACAGCCATTAATCTTGCACTCATCGGCACTACCTCATCCCCCATCATTGCAGTTATACTGGCGCATTATTTCCTGAAAGAACATATTCAGTGGATCCGTATTGCTGGTATTATGCTTTGCATATCCGGTATTCTTTTTTTGCTGAGCAAAGGAAGCATACAAAACCTTCTGCACCTTGAATTCAGCAGAGGTGATGGCTGGGTATTACTCGGTGCCACAAGTTTTGCCATTTACAATATTCTTGCCCGTAAAAAACCAAAAACAATTTCAGCTGTCGGGTTTCTCTTCTTTGTTTTCGCAATTGGAACACTGTGTCTTGCACCTGCATATTTTGCAGAAGCCGCTTACTCAAAACCGGTTGAATGGAACATGAATACTGTATGGGTCATCCTTTACCTTGGACTCGGCACATCGGTTATTTCATTTTTACTTTGGAACAAGTCCATTAAAGAACTGGGTGCCGGTCGCACCGCTTTGTTCGGCAACCTCATTCCCATCTTCAGCAGCATTGAAGCTGTATTTATTCTTGGTGAGAAAATCAGTTATATTCACATCATCAGTTTTCTGTTGATTGCTGCAGGCCTTGCAATTGACAATAGTGTTTTACTGAAACGAAAATAACCACTTCATGAAAAAGGTTGTCATCATTGGTGCCAGTTCCGGCATTGGTAAAGCATTGGCATTACGTTATATCAACGAAGGCCATAAGGTTGGTATAACCGGCAGACGAAAACATTTGCTGGAAGAACTGCAGCTACAATTTCCACAGCAGGTTTTTATTGAAGCGTTTGATGTTGCAGGTACTGAGAATATTTTTCATCTCAAGCATCTGATTGATCAACTCGGCGGCATGGACCTGTTTGTGTACTGCAGTGGCACGGGTGAGGCAAGCAAAACGCTAAACCTGGAAATTGATCAGCAAACTACGTTGATCAATGTAAACGGCTTTGTTGAAACAACTGTTTATGCATTCAACTATTTTGTGCAGCAGGGACACGGACAGATTGTGGGCATTTCATCCATTGCAGCATACAGAGGAAACAGTTGGGCGCCTGCGTATGGCGCAAGCAAAGCGTACATGAGTAACTACCTTGAAGCACTGAGCATAAAAGCAAGCCGTATGAAAATACCTGTTACTGTTACCGATGTACAGCCGGGATTTGTACAAACAGAAATGGCAAAGGGCAATAAGCTGTTCTGGATAGCTCCGCTCGACAAAGCGGTGAAACAAATTTTTAATGCAATTGAAAAAAAGAAACGCAAAGTGCAGGTAACAAAACGCTGGGCATTGATTGCATGGGTATTAACGTGGCTACCCTACTCCATTTACAAAAAACTGAACTGATCCTGTTCTGCTAACATTTTCTTAAAAGCTTCACATCTGTTATACAATGTGGCATGGTTTTCCATCGTTACAAGTAAAAGAGTTAATTTCGATGCATCAAACTATAACCATGCAGGCAGCAGAAACACAAAAGCATTACAAAGCAGCAGCAGTAACCGTTGTGGTACATGCTGTGTTGTTGTTTTTATTTTTTGTGATCACCATTGCAATGGCAGTGCCCACACCTCCGCAACCGGAAGAAGGCATTGAAGTAAATCTTGGTAACAGTGATATTGGTTTTGGAGATGTGCAGCCGTTAATTCCCGACGAACCGGCTCCGGAATCAATCCCTGAAACAACAACTACTCCACCGCAGCAACAAATTGCAACATCGGACAACGAACCGGAAAAAGAAGTGAGTGAGCGTGATGATGCAGATGCACCGGAAGTGAATAAACCGGCCAAGGTAACAAAACCAACAAAGACAGTTCCAAAAGAAACACCGCCAGTTACAACAACAAAACCAGCAGCAACAACTGTTGTAAATCCTAAACCTGCACCACCAAAACCGAAAGCAGTATATGGCGGTGGCACGGGTACTGGTGGAAATAACTCTGACACTTACAACAACAGCCGCAACCAGGGTGTTGCAGGTGGCACCGGCGATCAGGGAAAAGCTGGTGGTAATCCAAATAGCGATAACTATAATGGAAATGGTGGCGGTGGTACAGGAGGCCCAAGAGTAACAAGTGGCAACCGTAAGATCATTAAGTATTATTCGTTTAGTGGCGATCTTGAAAAAGCAACGATCTATGCTGTGATCAAAGTATCGCCTGAAGGTCGTGGTACGTTTGTCCGTATTGGGCCACGTTCAACTTCAGTAAGCCAGGCTTATGCCAATGCTATTATTGAATACCTGCGCAATATTCAGTTCGATAAAAGTGCGCAGGAGTCAACCGTTACAGTACAGTTTAATTTTAAAGTGAACGATTAATCATACGTTTTTCATTGTAAGAAACCGGATCACCTTTTTTCAGATGATCCGGTTTTTTATTGTGCATTTCCATAGCATACACGCAGGAACAATATTCAACTTCTATCTTTGCGCCATGACTTACCAAGAGACGATTGATTATCTCTTTACCCGGCTGCCAATGTTTAGCCGTATTGGAGCCGCTGCTATAAAAAAAGATCTGCATAATACAATTGCACTTTGCAATGCATTAAACAATCCGCAACAGCAATTCAAAAGCATTCATATTGCAGGAACCAATGGAAAAGGCTCGGTAAGTCACATACTGGCAGCTGTTTTACAAACGGCCGGTTACAAAGTTGGGTTGTACACCTCTCCTCACCTGCACGATTTCAGGGAACGCATTAAGATCAACGGCGAAATGATCACAGAGGAATTTGTGATCGGTTTCACTGAACGAAGTATGCCATTGATCAATGATATTGAACCTTCTTTTTTTGAGATCACAGTAGCCATGGCCTTTGAATATTTTGCTGAAGAGCAGGTTGATATTGCTGTCATAGAAACAGGGCTTGGTGGCAGGCTCGACAGTACAAACATCATTACACCTGAGTTATCTGTTATTACCAATATTGGCTGGGATCACATGAACCTGCTGGGCGATACATTGGAAAAAATTGCAGCTGAAAAAGCAGGCATTATCAAACAGTCTATTCCGGTTGTGGTAGGCGAAACTGTTGCAGAAACAAAACCTGTGTTTGAAAACAAAGCAAAAGAAAAACGATCATCTCTTCATTTTGCGTATGAAGAATTTACAGTTGAGCACAAAGAACAGGTAAATCAATTACTTGCTGTTACACTGAAAGAAACAATTTCAAACAAGCTACTTCATTATAAACTGGATCTGCCGGGCATTTATCAAACAAAAAATATTGTAACAGTTCTTTCTGCTGTGCGGCAACTGCAACAGCTCGGCTGGTTGATTGAAGAAAAACATCTGCAAACAGCTTTGGCAAACAGCAAACAGATCAACGGATTGCACGGCCGCTGGGAAATCATTCACAGTAACCCAACTGTGGTGCTGGATGTGGGACACAACGAAGATGGCATCAAACAAATAGTTGCACAGTTAGGCGAAAGCAATTACAACCGGCTTCACATTATTATGGGCATGGTAAAAGATAAAGAAATAGATAACGTACTTGCTTTGTTGCCCGCAACTGCAACCTACTACTTTACAAAAGCACATATACAAAGAGCATTGCCCGAGGTTGATCTGCAAAATAAAGCTGCTGTATATGGACTGAAAGGCAACAGCTACAACCATGTTAACCTTGCCATTGCTGAAGCAAAAGCACAGGCTTCAAAAGATGATCTTATTTTAGTTTGCGGAAGTGTGTTTCTAGTGGGAGAAGTGGATGTTGAAGCAATGGGCAATTGACAATAAGCAATGGGCAAATCTGTTTTATCTGCGGTAAAAGGTTTATTCTCAAATCAGAAATCACATCAGTATTTCAACTCACCCAATTTCTCCAAGCCATACAGCAATGCTGTTGTGTGCATGCTCTGCATCAGTTTGTTTTCACGAATGAGTTGTTTTACTTCATCAATGCTCAACAAATGAACTTCAATATCTTCTCCTTCATCTAATTTCTGCTCTGTAACTTTTTCTCCACCGGTTGCAAGATAAGCCCTGAGTAAATTATTGTTGGTGGAAGGATTGGCTGATGTTTTACAGAGATACTCGATCTTATCAAAACGGAAACCGGTTTCTTCAAGCAGTTCTCTTGCAATGGCATCTTCATACGAAGCATCTGTTGCATCAACACAACCGCCGGGCAACTCCATGATTGTTT
>JAACZX010000077.1 GCA_009996555.1 Chitinophagaceae bacterium
CAGCCACCCTGGTATGAACTGTGTGGTTTCAAATGAAAGAAAATCGCCATACTCCAGGTCGATAAAAGATTGTCTGAATCGTTTCCTGTTCTCAAGCGTATCTTTTATCCAAATGTCGAGATCGTCTGTAACTCTGTTATGTCCATTAAAATTTACGGACAAACCTCCAACCATTATATACCGGACTTCATTGTTATTCAGCACTTGCCAGAACTTCAGCAAATCTTCGTCCATGATATCCATAAAACATTGGGGATTACTTCTTGTGTGTAATTACTGCTCTTTTAAACATAATGCCTCGTTTCAGCATTCGACAGAAAAGCTTGAATTTCTCCTCGTCGGACATTAGAATAGCCTGTCGTCTCCGCATAGCGTTGTGCTCCTCCTGTTTTTCATACGGGATAAAGGCTTCCTGAACTTGTGAAGTAGCTTTAATTGTATCGTATTTCTTCTTTTCCACTAACTGCAAGGTAAAAAATATCCCTTGCTTTACCTATTGAATCTGCCGGCTATACAATCGCCTTTGAAAACTGCATTTCATGCAATTTGGCGTAATAGCCACCCTGCATCAACAGCTCTTCATGCGAACCCACTTCTTTTATTTCACCTTTGTCCAGTACAATGATCTTATCGGCTTTGCGGATGGTGGAAAGACGGTGAGCGATGACAATAGATGTGCGGCCTTCAATTAACTTATCAATGGCGTGCTGGATCATTTGCTCGGTTTCTGTATCAACTGCCGAAGTAGCCTCATCTAATATCAACACCGATGGGTTAAATAAAATGGCCCGTATAAAACTCAGCAACTGCCGCTGGCCCTGGCTCATTGTTGCACCACGCTCCATTACATTAAAATCATAGTTATTGGGCAGGCGCATAATAAAATCGTGCAGCCCTATCAGTTTTGCCGCTTCCACCACCTGCTCTTTGCTGATGGACTCGTTGCGGAGCGTAACATTATCTGTAATAGTACCGGCAAACAGGAATACATCCTGCAGTACCACACCTATTTTACTACGTAAAGCATCCAGCTCATAGTGTTCAATGTTTACATCATCCAGCTTAATGTTTCCCTTTTGTATGTGGTAAAGCCTGTTGAGTAAACTAATGATGGACGTTTTACCGCTGCCTGTATGCCCAACAATTGCAATGGTTTCACCCGGTTTGGCTGAAAAGCTGATGTCCTTCAGCACCCAATTCTCATCGTTATAAGCAAACCATACTTTATCAAACTCAATTTTACCAGGCACTGTACCTGTTGGCCGATGAGCATCAGGCAGCGATTCCGCAATTTCATCTGTATTATCCAAAACTTTAAACACACGCTCACTGGCCACCATGCCCATTTGCAATACATTGAATTTATCTGCAATAAACCGTAATGGTCTGAAGAGCATATTCAGTAAAAGGATAAACGCCATGATCTCGCCCGCCATTTTTGCAGCTTCTTTTTCTGTGCCGGAAACCGCCTGGCCTGCTCCAAACCAAACCAGCAAACCCAGCGATACAGCAAGTATGATCTCTACTACCGGAAAAAAAACCGAGTAAGCAAAAATGGCCTGGATATTTGCATTACGGTGGTCTTTGTTGATCTTATTGAATTTGTTGAATTCTTTTTCTTCAACTGCAAAAGCCTGTACCACCTGCATGCCCTGTATATGTTCCTGCACAAATGCATTTAATGCAGCCACCGCATTACGCACACGATGGAAACTTTTGTTCACACTTTCTTTAAAATAATAAGTAGCAAGAATGAGGAAAGGAAAAGGAATTAAACACACCAGCGTTAACAGCGGGTTGATATAAAACATGGTGAACAACACGGCGATGATGGTGAGAAAATCGGCGAGGATAGGAATAAACCCTTCAGCAAAAACATCGCTGATGGTTTCAATATCATTTACAGTTCTTGTAGTTAATGTGCCGATAGGTGTTTGATCGAATTGACGGAGATTAAGACCAAGTATTTTCTTAAACACACTCACCCGCAGATCACGCACAACAGTTTGTCCCAACCATGCAGTATAATAAGAAAAGAAAAACCGGAGAACAGTTTCAATAATGATCAGCAAAATCTGGTAAACAGTTATACGGATCACCATTTCAGCCATGTTATGCTGAATATAATCATTTACCGTGGTGTTGATCAGCCATGGACGAATGGGTGCTATTACAGCCAATACAATTGCAAGAATAATAGAACTGTTCAACCTTCGTCTGTATGGCGATGCAATGCGTATGATCCTGCTGAGTAACCGGAAATCGAATACTTGTTTTTTCCCTTCTTTCTTTGCCAAGCCTTTTACTGATTTAAAGCCAAAGTTAAATGCTTTCATTTTGCAACCACAACCGTGGCTACTGACCGGAAGCTAAAAAGGATGAATGGCAAACTTATGACCGGTACTTACGGTTAAAATAGATGAGTGAAAACAAACTGGCAAACACACCCACGGCTGCAAAGCCTATTACAAGCTGCGAATAAAACTCCACCCAATTCAGTTGAAGTTTCAACAGTTCTTTGGTAAGCATTACAGAAATACTTCCAAGATAGCCCCATGCATCTGCTACATAAATAAGAAAACCAACATTACCGGCAATGCTGAACGATGCCAGCAACCGTTCAAAAAACACACTATTAAAAAGTACATAGGAAATATACAAACCAAGGCCCGTAAGCTGCATCCACAATGCACCATCAAGCCAACTCATCCGAAAACAGAAAGAAGCAATACCCGTTAACAGAAATCCAATGATCAACAGTACATGAATGATCCGGAAGGCACGCATATTCTTACGAACAAACACCAGTATACCAATAAGCCCCAACACAACCAACGATGTAATGGTTTCTGTTTTTGCAAATACCGATGCATTACCACCATAGCCAAGCTCCGTCCACATATTCGCCATGTAGTTATCACGCAGTTCACGCATAATGGTGAGCAGCAAGTAAATGATCACAAATGCCACAACTCCACCGCTGAATTTTTTCAGGAACTGTTGCCGTTCGGTTTGGTTCATTGGTAAACGAACAGTACGTTCTGCCACATCATCAGCATCCGGTGCAGGCGCTTTCTCCAGCAATGCATAAAAAATAACCAGTGGCACAGCAAACAATGTTGCTGTTGCAAACGGCATCCAGTAATCACTCACACCCCAGTCAAGCATCAACCATTTGCCGATGCTTCTGCTAAAGCCGCCTGCAAAAATGAAACTAACTGCCAGCACCACACCAATAAAATCAGTAGCCCTTCTTCCTTCCACATAACTAAACACCACCCCCCACATAAAGCCGAGTGTAAATCCATTGAATAGAAAACAAAGCATACCAAAAGGAGCAGGCACAATTGCAAACAGCAACAAACTAAGCCAGGCCACACCCACCATCAGCAAACTTGTTTTCCAGCGGCCATGACGTTTCAGTTCTGATATGAACCTGATGCCATAAAACTTGCTGAGCATATACCCTATCACCTGGCTGATAATAAGCAGTGTTTGATAAGATGTATTGAAGAATTGCAACCCATCAAACGTTGCAACAGTAAACGGTTTGCGAAAAGCAAAAACAGAAGCGTAGGTAAAGAAAACAACAACAGCTAAGTAAACTGCTGATGCAATTTGCTTAGCTGAAAACCTTGAGGAAATATTTGGTTGCTGATTCAATGCAACGGGAAGATAAATGTTTTTCGGGGTGAGTCACCCGCAATTTTTGGGTGGCTCAGCCGCTATTACATTTCGCCTGTTGCTTTGCGATATGCTTTAATAAAGATGGCGCCGAGGTTTTTATGCGGTGGCACATAATCTTTCACCAGCTCATTTGCCTTGGGATCGTTCTTTACCGAAGCAGTGATCTGCTGCCAGATGGGTATCCATTCAATATTTTTTCCGTTTCGGATATTTTCATTCAGTGCACGCAAAATGGGTTCGTTCACAGAATAACTACCCACCTGCTTGGTAGAAATGATATGCGCATCTTCATTTACGTTCAGGATTTTTGCAAGGTTCTGGTAACCGCCGCAGGAGCCCAGCATTACAATGCGTGATGATGGTAACATCTGTTGTAACGTGTATTTAAGATGGTAGCTATGCCCACGATGTACCACAAACGATGGATTGATATTATGCTTCTGCAAATACGCAATAAGTGCCGCCTGTGCCTTTGCATCAAGATCCTGTTTATAATCAAGCGGAAGATTTGCATAGATCGTGTATGGTTTTCCTTTGATAGACGTAATGGTTACCCATTCTTTATTTGTTACCACTTTCCATTCAGGCTTGCCATTGAACATGCCCATGAAATTGCGGAAGGAAATAATACCATCTTCGTCACCATAAAAGAATACATGCTGTACCACACGGCCACTGTCATCGGCAATACTGTTGTAATCTACTTTATAAACCGGTGGTATACCAAGTATAGCCGACAGATCCATTGATGGGTCTGATGCTGACTTAAACAACGTTTGCAGAATATTATAGATCACTTCACCTTTCCTGTCTTTTTCCTGCAAACTTGTTTCATAGTTTTTCTTTACCTGCTGCTTTAAAAAATTCTGCAGATCAACATTGGTAATACTGCCGTAACTGTCGGCCACATCCACTGCATCTTCCAATGAGCTTGTTTTCTGCAACCCGTTTACAAACGCATGCATCAATTGTGTGCTGCGTAATTCAGGCATTGCTTTCAGGAAATCATCAAGACGGTTATAGTTGGCTGCTATCTTAATAAACTTTTTAAACTTGTCGAAATGAACAGACATCATCAGCGAATCGCTTCTTCGGCCGGGGAAACGTGTCATCATCCGGTCGTATAATTTTGTGTAGGTGCTGGTATAGATCACTTCTTCAGTAGTAACAATGAGGTAATAAATTTCTTCTGAAGTAAGCGGATCACTTACACGCATACGCACAGCATCAGGTGAATCGTGCAGATCATTCATCACATTCACAAACATATCCGTTGCTTTCCGTTCCAGCATTTTGTATAATACCTGGGAAAGAACCGGCGTATCGCCTGTTGAAATACGGTTGTAATACTTGATCTGTGTTTTTACCAGTAGTTTATAATAAGCTAATTCATTTTCAGTCACAGCCTTTATATCATCAATACTCAGTTGTTTATTCAGCAACTCATCAAGAAACGGCAGGTACAATGTGCCATTCATAATATCGCTGAGGCGTGCAATGGTTTGCACTTTGGGGTTTTGATTGCGGCGGATCACTCTTGCTGCAACAGATTTTTTTGCCTGTGCATACGTGTACACTTCCAAAGGAATTTTATCTGCGGCAATTACAATCAAACTGTCTGCAAACGTTTCGTTTTCAAATGGCGCTATTCCTGAAAGAATAAATGAAGGATCCATTTTTGCTTTTTTCAGGAATACCATCTTTCTGATCTCAGGTAAATCCTTTGCCTGAGAAAAAATACCCGACAACACTTCTGCACCCTGGTAAGGTAGTTTATCAAAAACAGGCACTAAACTTTCGTTCTTAGCCAGTCTGCGCATACATTCTTCGTAACTGGTAAATAACTGTGGAATAAGTGGTGCAACCTGCTTATCGTTTGCTTTTGCAGCTATTGCTTGCAATAATTCACGGAGCGAACGCAGCTGGCCGATCTTAAAATTGTTATCGCCATCCATACGCTCAATTTCCTGCTGCAACTCATCTACCCTGCGCAGAATTACATCTGTTATCTGGATATTGAGATCGTCGTTATTGGTCAGCTTCAGGAAATTGTCAATTTTCCCGTCAACACGATCTGTACGTTTCTGTTCTTTATCAATATTCTCATGCCAGATCACACGGGTCATGGGAATATCAATTTTCGATGTATCAAACGTAATCCTGTTTTGTGCAAATGCTCCTAAAACAGAAAAAACAAGTAAGGCTGTTAGGCTATATCTTCTCATTGTGTACAAAATTAACCGCAATTTTTTAATCCACAGCAGGGCAGCTCAACTACTACCCTTACAAAAACATGCCCAAACCCTCTAAACTCGTTAACAATTTTATAATATTGACATAGACATTGCTTGAAAAGCGGAGTCTACATTTGCAGCACAAGTCATGGAGCCCAAAGGAAAAAAAATTCTTATTGCCGACGACGAGCCGGATATCCTTGAGATATTAGAGTACAATCTTACAATGGAAGGTTATACTGTGGTGAAGGCAAAAGATGGCGACGAAGCATTGCAAGTTGCCAAACAACAGCAACCCGATCTTATTATTCTTGATGTAATGATGCCACGCAAAAACGGGATGGATGTATGCCAGATACTCCGTTCGCAACCCGATTTTGCTGATACACGTATTATTATGCTCACGGCTTTGAATGATGAAACCAATCATATCAAAGGCCTGGAAATGGGTGCAGATGATTATGTGAGTAAACCAATTAGCCCCAAAGTACTCATCAGCCGTGTGAACGCACTTTTCCGCCGTACAGGAAAAGGTGAAGAAGCGGTGCTGAAGGTGGGCGATCTGCAAATTGACAAAGAACAGTTTATTGTAAAATACCAGGGTCAGGATATCATCCTCGCCAAAAAAGAATTTGAACTGCTGGCCTTACTGGCATCAAAACCCGGACGTGTATTTCTCCGTCACGAAATCTTAAACCAGGTGTGGGGCGCTGATGTAATTGTGGGCGACCGTACGATTGATGTACACATCCGCAAGATCAGACAAAAACTAAACATCGATTGCATTACAACTGTAAAAGGTGTGGGTTATAAATTTGAACTGGGTACAACTTAATTAGCCATTAACTTTGTTTGGAAGGTTAAGAACAAACAAAATGCTTAATTCAAGTCAACTCACACCCGTACAGGTAGCCGCTATCAATGCATTTACCATTTCATTATTGGTGGGGTTGGCGAATTACTTCTTCATCCGCAACTGGTGGATTGCCTTGCTGAGTTTTGCAGTGCTGTTCATCATCAGTTACCTGCTCATCCGTTATTTTACTGAACGGTTTATTTACCGGCACATCAAGCTTATTTACAAATTCATTTCACAAACAAAGGCCACCAAACGGGAAGAGTTCTTTAATAAATCAGTATTGCCGGAAAAAAGTTTACAGGAAGTAAGCGAAGAGGTAGAGCAATGGGCTGCACAAAAGCGTGAAGAAATTGAAACCCTCAAACAAAACGAACTATACCGCAAAGAATTTTTGCAGAACCTGAGCCATGAATTGAAGACGCCCATTTTTGCCGTGCAGGGCTATGTTGATACGTTGCTGAGTGGCGCCATGCACAAAGAAGAAGTAGCAAAGAAATTCTTACTGAATACTTCAAAGAACATTGATCGTTTGGTAAATCTTGTTGACGATCTTGATGAAATATCCAAGCTGGAAAGCGGCCGACTGCAACTGTACAAAGAAAATTTTGTGATACAGGAGCTGGTGGAGGAAGTGTTTGACAGCCTTTCAATAAAAGCAGCCGATAAAAAGATCCGCACATCAATTAAAAAAGGCTGTGAATTGCCCATTACTGTTTATGCTGATAAAGAAAAGATCCGCATGGTATTGATCAACCTGGTTGATAATGCCATTAAATACGGCAAGCAAAACGGCAGCATAGTTTTCAGTGCCTATAAAACACACAGCAACCTTGTATTGATTGAAATAAGCGATGATGGTTTTGGTATTGCAGAAGAACACCTCACCCGCATTTTCGAACGTTTTTACCGTACCGATCTTGCACGCAGCCGAAAAGAAGGTGGCAGCGGCTTAGGTCTTTCCATTTGCAAACATATTGTGGAAGCACACGGACAAACCATGCATGTACGCAGCCGGTTAGATGTGGGCACTACTTTTGGTTTTGCACTGCAGGAACGAATGGATCAAGATTCTGAATAGGCCTTTTCTGTTATCCTCTGCTCAACCTCAGCTTCAGCATTTAACTACTTATCTTACCTGAGCCTTACTACTTAGTGTTCTTTTCGCTTGAGGAAAATACCTCAGCATACATTCTCTACATCTTTATTTACTGGATACATTACTTGTACCTCTCCCTTTTGTGAACCCGTTGCCTTTGTGGAAAATAAAAAAAGACCGTCCTGAAGAATCAGAACGGTGAAGTTCCCAGTCAAGTCATGAGAAAATGAACCCTTGATTGTTATAAACTGCTAATGCTATGCTGCAGGTTGCTGCTGTAAAGATGCTGCAGCTGTTTTACCACAGTATTACCGCAATGTGCAGGAATTGTTATTTCGAAAAAGTTGCAAGCTATAAGCAGTCAGCCATTAATAATTCACATCTTGAAGGTGCTCATTACTTGCAGCTTACAGCTGGCGGCTTATAGCTGCTATATAAAAAAAGCCCCCTGAGAACAGGAGGCTGTAGAGGATACTTGCTTAAGGAAATCCTTCATTATCTGCCATTGGCAGACAAATATGTTTAGTACACGTTTGTTTGTGGGGTAAAGCTTGCCCAACCCTGCATCCAGTTAGTAGTACCAAATGCACCTACATAAGTAGTGGTGGTGAAACCAGTTAACCCAAAGAAACTTGCACCACTTAATGCAGGGCTACCTGCTTTTGGCAAAAAGTTAGGGGCTGTAAGGCTAAATGGACTTTCAAGCATAATATCGTTTGCTGAAGTGTATGTTTTACAACTGTCAACACCTTCCGCCTTTGTTTGGATAGCGGATGGCGTAGTCAAAGT
>JAACZX010000078.1 GCA_009996555.1 Chitinophagaceae bacterium
CCAAACAACTTGCTGTAACAGTTATCCGCATGCCGCTCCTGAGCGATACCATGACAGAAGGAAAAATTGTTGCCTGGAATAAAAAAGTGGGCGATAGTGTAAAAGCTGATGAAAGCCTGGCTGATGTGGAAACAGACAAAGCAACCATGGAAGTGGTTCCTTATGCTGACGGTACAATTTTATACACAGGTGTTGAAGCTGGTAATGCTGCCAAAGTAAACGATGTGATTGCTATTATCGGTAAAGCCGGTACAGACATTACTGCTTTGGTGAACGCCATCAAAAATCCTGGTGCTGCTGCTCAGGCAAGTGCGCCTGCAGCAAACGCTCCGGCTCCTGCCGCTGCAAGTTCTGCAGCAGCCCCTGCTCCTGCAACAACATCAATAGAAAACGGACGTATCAAAGCGTCTCCACTTGCAAAGAAAATAGCTGCTGAAAAAGGTGTAGACCTGAAAGCTGTACAAGGCAGTGGTGATGGTGGTCGTATTATAAAAGCAGATATCGATAATTTCAAACCTGCTGCTTCCGCAACTTCAGCCCCTGCTCCTGCTGCATCAAAAGCATCTGCTCCTGTAATTGCATTTACTCCGGGCGCAGGCGAAGGTTTTGTAGATACGCCAAACAGCAATATGCGTAAAACCATTGCACGCCGTTTGGGCGAAAGCATGTTTACGGCTCCACACTTCTACCTGAAGATGGAACTGAATATGGATAATGCTATGGCAGCACGTGCACAAATGAATGCAGTTAGTCCGGTGAAGATCAGCTTCCAGGATATGATGATCAAAGCCTGTGCAATGGCGTTGCGTCAACATCCTGCTGTTAACTCATCATGGATGGGCGATTTCATCCGCACTTACCAGCACATTCATATTGGCAGTGCAGTGGCAGTTGACCAAGGATTGATTGTTCCTGTATTCAAATTTGCTGATCAAAAAAGTTTAAGCCAGATCGCTTCTGAAGCAAATGGTTTGTACGATAAAGCAAGAACAGGTAAACTGCAGCCACAGGAATTCAGTGGTAACACGTTTACTATTTCTAACCTGGGTATGATGGATATTGAAGATTTCACCGCCATCATCAATCCTCCAGACAGCTGTATCCTTGCTGTTGGCCGCATTAAAGAAATTGTGATCAAGAAAAAAGATGGCAGCTTCGGTACAACCAACGTAATGAAAGTAACCTTGAGTTGCGATCATCGCAGTGTAGATGGTGCAATTGGTGCATCGTTCTTACAAACACTCAAAAAATATATCGAGAATCCTGTTACCATGTTGGTATAAGTATCTCTCATCAACATTATACAATCCCGTTGCAATGCAACGGGATTTTTTTTATTCCACGCATTCCTTTTTAACAGCCTAACTTTATCTGATCAATCATTTCTTTATGAGCATCACCAACACATCAGAACTGGAAGGCATGCAACAGATCAGCCATGCCGTAGCTGTTACATTAAAAGCTATGCGTGAATATGCAAAGCCGGGTATGAGTACAAAAGAACTGGATGAATACGGTGGTAAGTTATTGGCAGAAATGGGAGCTAAATCTGCCCCGTTTCTTACATACAATTTTCCGGGTTATACCTGTATTAGTGTAAACGATGCGTTTGCACACGGCATTCCTTCGGAACATGTTGTTTTGCAGGAAGGCGATCTCATTAATATTGATGTATCTGCTGAATTGAATGGTTACTGGTCTGATAATGGAGGCTCATTTGTGTTAGGTGAAGATGTGCATCAGCATCAATCGCTTGTTGATCTGTCGAAAAAAATTTTATACAACGCCATCCATGAAATAAAAGGAGGTGTGCGCATTTCAGAGATCGGCAAGCTCATTGAAACGCAGGCAAAAAAAGCAAATTGTAAAGTGATCCAGAATCTTACAGGCCATGGTGTTGGTAAAAGCCTGCACGAAGATCCGCATGAAATACCTAATTACTACGATCGTTTCAACACAAAACGTTTTCGTAAAAACTCAGTTGTTGCTATTGAAACATTCATTGCCACACGTTCAACACTTGCAGTGGAATTAGCCGATGGCTGGACCTTTGTTGGCAATAAAGGAGGCTATGTGGCACAACATGAACACACCATCCTCATTACTGATGGCAAACCGGTGATCCTTACAGCTGAAAATGCAATATAACCTGCCTGCATTCTTTTTATATTGCAATACATGCCCAGGCTGTTTACCAATATTGTTCTGCTGATCACAATTCTTTGCTGTGCCCTTTTTTATTTTCTGCATGGAAGAAAAAGCACTGTGTTTTATGGCGATGCATTGGGCTATTATCTTTACCTCCCTGCCACATTTATTTACGGCAACCACGGGCAATACCAGCAGCTGCCAACTGATAAAGATATTGATCAAGGTATTCATAACTATACGTCCGATATGAATACTCAGTTACCCAAAAGCCCGAAAGGGTTCACGGTCAATCAATACACTTATGGAACAGCTGCATTTGAATTTCCTTTTTTCATTACAGCACACTTGCTCGAAAAAATTACCGGCAGAAAAGCGAACGGTTTTTCATCAACCTATGAAAACGCAATACGGGTTGCCGGGGTTTTCTATTTACTCATTGGCTTGTTTTTGGTTTTTAAAAGTTTGCAGGAATTTGTAAACAGAAATACAGCCATTGTTACCTGCTGTTTCATACTTATTGGCACAAACCTGTTTTGGTTTTCATTTTACCAGCCGGGCATGGCGCATGTGATTTTGTTTTTTTTGTATGCTGCCTTAATCTACTTTACAATACAAGTACACAAAAGGCAAAAACTGGTTTATTTTATTGCCATTGGATTAACAGCCGGATTTATTACTGTCACCAGGCCATCAGATATTCTTTGTTTGCTTATTCCAATTTGTTATGCTGTTTATAACCGCTCATCGCTGCTTCAAAAAATTCAACTGCTGAAACATAATGCACTGAATATTTTTATAACTGCCGTTTATTTTCTGCTGCCGTTTGTTCCGCAATTCATTTACTGGAAACAGTATGGTGGTTCTTTTTTTTACGATAGTTATGCAAGCCAATCGTTTGATTTTTTACACCCGAAGATCATTGCAGGTGTTTTTGGTTTTAAGAACGGATGGCTGGCTTATACGCCACTGATGATCCTTGCACTATGCGGCCTGTTCTTTTACAAAAAATTTAAAACCATTTCGCTTTCTGTCTTCCTCATACTACCGGTTTACATGTATGTCATTTACTCATGGTGGAGTTATAACTACATCAATGGTTTTGGTTCACGGCCAATGATCCATTTATATCCGCTGCTGGCTATACCGTTTGCTGTTCTTTTGCAAACAGCTGTATCAAAAAGCAAAGTAACTGCAGCAGCTTTATTTACCGTAGCTGTGTTCTGTTCGTTTGCAAACCTCAAACAAAGTGTGCAGCAGGCTAAAGGAGAACTGTGGAGCGAAGATTCAAATGCAGCGTTTAACCTGCAAACACTTTTTAAACAAAACCTTGATTATAATGACCTGGTTGCAGCAGATATCGGCCAGCATCAGCCCTCATCAACTGTACTTACAACTACTGCAGCACAGCAATTGAACTTTTCCGATTCTGTTGCTAAAACAGATCATATCACTATTACGGCAGAACAGGAATACTCCCCTGCTGCCGTTAAGCTGATTGCTGCAACTGCTGATGAAAAAGCCAAATGGATAAAAGCAAGTGGCTATTTTAATTCGCCGGAACAGATCTATGACTGGTACAGGTATCACTTACTGGTGGTAACAGTTACACGCAATGGAGAATTGCTGTTATGGCAATCGATTAACAAAATCGGGCTTGCCGACAGTAGCTGTAAAGTGCATGATCAAATTCAATTGCGGCATGCAGATGTAAATCAATGGGGCCATGTATATTTTTATGCTCCATTACATTTTCAACTGCAAAAAGGCGATGAGGTAACAGCATTGCTGTGGAATATGGCACGTAAATCGCTACTGGTTAAGCAACTGAAACTTGAATTACTCCGTTAATTAGTAAAGACCGCTCACTTACAAAGTAATCAGCCCCAACAATGCTGTACTTTTAATACAAGTTCAAACTACATGAAAAAAAGTACGATCCAGCTGTTGCGTTTTCATTTCTCCTTTTTTCTGATGCCTGTTTACTGGTTTGCCTTAACACAACTGGTAAACATCAATTGGCAAAATGCAGCACTCATCTTTTTTATCCTGCATGTATTCGTGTATCCGTCAAGCAATGGCTACAATAGCTATATGGATCGTGATACTTCGCCTATCGGTGGTTTAAAAAATCCGCTGCAACCTGTGAAGCAGTTATTTTATGTATCCATCATAATGGATGTAACAGCTCTTGTGCTCAGCTGCTTTATCAGTGTATGGTTTGCACTTGGCATTCTGCTGTATATTACCGGTTCCCGGTTATATAGTTACCGTGGCATACGTTTAAAGCAATACCCCATTATTGGCTATATTATTGTTGTTACACTGCAGGGCGGGTTGGTTTTCTGGATGGTCTATCACGGAGCGTCATCATTACTGCGAACAAATTTCCCTGCAACAGGTGTCATTTCCGCAACTTTGCTGATTGGCGGCTCTTACCCTCTCACGCAGATCTACCAGCACAAACAAGATGCAGAAGATGGAGTTACAACCATCAGTTCACTTTTAGGATATCGCAAAACGTTTGTTTTTTGTGGCATTGTTTACACGCTTGCAATGATGGCTCTTGGTTACACCTTCATTTCATCCTTTATGGCTGTTAATTTTTTCATGTTACTCATCTTTTTTATGCCGGTTCTCGTTTATTTCTTTTGGTGGGCCAGGAAAGTATGGCGCAGCGAAAGTTTTGCAGATTTTAAACATACCATGCAAATGAACGTTATTGCAAGTGTATGCAGCAACGCTGCGTTCATTTGCATTTTAATATTGAAACAATTTGAGTAAAATTATTTCCATAGGCACTGCAGTTCCTGCTTTTAAACATCAGCAGAATAACATTCTGCAGTTTATGCAGCAGGTATATGCATTGGATGCAGTTGAAAACAGGAAGCTGAAATTTCTTTACAGTCATAGCGGTATCAATACCCGCTATTCAGTAATTCCTGATTACAGTCATCAATTGCCCGAATGGAAATTTTATCCACACAGTGAAAACCTGGAACCATTTCCTTCGCTTGAGCAACGGATGAACTGGTATAACAGGCATGCGGCCTTACTTTCTGTTGACGCTATCCGTAACTGTTTGCAGGGAAAAATGAATGGCAAAAACATCACACATCTTATAACTGTCAGTTGCACGGGCATGAGTGCTCCGGGTCTTGATCTGCAGGTGATGGAATTAATGGAGTTGCCAAAAAATATTTTCCGCACCTCCATCAACTTTATGGGTTGTTATGCAGCTATTCATGCATTGAAAATTGCCGATGCCATTTGCAAAACCGATCGTGCAGCCCAGGTAATGATCGTATGCACTGAATTATGCACACTGCATTTTCAAAAAGATCCAAGCCCCGATAATATCGCCTCCACTTTATTGTTTGCTGATGGAAGTGCAGCTGCCTTGGTAACACACGATGATGCTTCAACAGCAGGTTTACAACTGAACGGTTTTTACAGTGAAATTATTCCCGGAGGAAAAAGAGATATGGCATGGGAGCTTTCATCAACAGGATTTTTAATGACCTTAAGTGGTTATGTGCCTGAACTTATTCGTGAAGATTTTGAACCATTGGTAACAAGAGCTTTAGCCAATAACGGTTTACAAAAAGAAAATATTAACCATTGGTGTATACATCCCGGAGGAAAACGCATTCTTGATGCTGTAGAAAAAAGCCTTTCGCTTCAAGACAATGCGTTGCAGCATGGCTACAATGTGTTGCATGATTATGGCAACATGTCATCACCCACTATTCTATTTGTGCTGAAGGAAATTATGCAGACCATCAAAACCGGCAATTCTGTTTTTGGTGCTGCCTTTGGCCCCGGTTTAACAATGGAAACTTTTACAGCCGTTGCCCATGCCTGATTTTAATAAACGATCATATCAAAAAGAATTACTGGATGCGGAAAATGTTCCCTTCAGCGATATTAAGCGGAATATGCAGGAACTTGATACGATCAATTCACTTTTGGGCGGCCACACGATCAACAAAAAAGCGATTCAGCAATTACTGCAACAGCAATTGAATTCCCGTGCAAGCATTCACATCTGCGAAATAGGTTGTGGCGATGGAAATAACCTGCGCAACATCATGCAATGGTTCAGTAACAAACAGATCAACGTACAGCTGACGGGTATTGATGTAAATGCCCATTGTATTGCCTATGCACAAACAAAGGATGAAAACAAAGGCATTGATTTTATTTGCAGTGATTATGCCACTGTAACATTTGAAACAAAGCCCGATATTATTTTTTCATCGCTCTTCTGCCATCATTTTACAGACGAAGAATTGACGCAGCAATTCATTTGGATGAAAGCAAACAGCAGTATTGGTTTTTTTGTGAACGATCTCCACCGACATGTCATTGCATACCATTCTATTAAACTACTTTCTTCCTTGTTTTCAAAATCATACCTTGTAAAGAACGATGCTCCGTTAAGTGTGCTTAGAGGTTTTAAAAAAAATGAATTGAAAAAACTGATACAGCAAGCTCAACCTTCCCATTATCAGTTACATTGGAAATGGGCTTTCCGCTGGCTGCTGATTGTAATGCATGAACAAGCAAACACATGATATTGCCATTATTGGTGGTGGCCTGGCTGGTTTATCACTCGCTATTCAATCTGCAAAAGCAGGTTACTCCGTTATATTGTTTGAAAAAGAACGCTACCCCTTTCACAAAGTTTGCGGTGAATACATCAGTTTTGAAAGCTGGAATTTTCTGCAGTCATTAGGTGTACCACTTGCCGGCATGAACCTGCCTGTTATTAAACAACTACAGGTATCATCGCCCAACGGAATATTGTTTCAGCATCCATTGCCATTGGGCGGATTTGGCATCAGCCGTTACAAACTTGATCAGCTGCTGGCCACACTTGCAACTGAAGCCGGTGTAACAATATTGCAGGAAACAAAAGTGAACGATCTGCAATTTGAAAACGATCAGTTTCAACTTCAATCAACCAACGGAAATTTTTCAGCAAAAGTTGCAGCAGGTTGTTTTGGTAAACGAAGCAACCTTGATGTAAAATGGAAACGCAATTTCATCACACAAAAAACAAATAAGTTCAGTAACTACATTGCGGTTAAGTACCATATCCGTTATCATCACCCGGCCGATACAATTGCGTTACACAATTTCAAAAACGGTTATTGCGGCATCTCAAAAATTGAAGACGACCGTTCCTGTCTTTGTTACCTAACAACCGCCAACAATTTAAGCCGGAGCAACAACAGCATTGCTGAAATGGAGAAGAATATACTGCAGCGTAACCCTTACCTGCAACAACTGTTTACACATGCAGAATTTTTATACTCCGCCCCCATCACCATTTCGCAGATCAGCTTCAATAAAAAACAACAGGTAGAAGATCATGTTTTGATGATGGGTGATGCAGCCGGGCTTATCACACCCCTATGTGGCAATGGCATGAGTATGGCAATGCATGCAGGTAAACTGGCCTTTGAACTGATCCATTCGTTTCTATCAAACAATTGTTCACGCAAAACGATGGAGGAAAATTATACTGCAGTTTGGCAGCAGCAATTTGCAGGCAGGTTACGAACTGGCCGTGCGATACAAAGCATGTTCGGCAAGCCGTTTATCAGCAATCTTTTTGTTCAATCAGTCAAAACGATGCCTTTCCTGGCCAAACCGTTGATAGGATTAACTCACGGGCATTCGTTTTAGAAAATTATTTTTCAGTAATTTTTGAAAATTCGAAATTACTTGCTAATTTAGGGGCATGAAGATTTCTGAAGCAAGACAGCAATTCATCAGTACATGGGGAGCGATGGGTACGCATCGGGGCATTAACAGGACCATGGCACAGGTGCATGCGTTGCTCATGATCAGTCCCGACCCCCTTACACAGGATGATATCATGGCACAGTTAAATATCAGTCGTGGTAATGTGAACATGAATATCCGTGACCTGATCGATTGGGGCCTGGTTGACCGTGTGTTGATACCGGGCGAACGCAAAGAATATTTTACAGCAGAAAAAGATATCTGGAAAGTAGCCACGCAGATCATCAAGGAAAGAAAAAAACGTGAGCTTGATCCAATGATGAAACTGATGGACCAGTTGAGTAAAGTTGAAGGTGATAAACGTGATAAAGAAGTAAAAACATTTCTTGACACCATTAACGGTATTAAAAAATTTGGAGCACATGCCGATGATATGCTGGATGTATTAGTGAAGAGTGACGAGAGCTGGTTCCTGAGCACAGCCTTGAAGCTGTTTAAATAGTATTACACTACGTTTTTATAAAGCCGATCTTTTCGGCTTTTTTAAAACATATACATTTCATTTTTTTCTGAAAATTTAAAATACTTGAAACATGAAACGCTTCAAACAAATAGAGTTCTTTTTGAGTAGTGTACTCATTGCCGGTTTTTTGTTATTGGGTTTTGTTTCCGGTAATATCGATTGGCTGCTGACAGCTTATTTCACCATTGGTGCAATACATGTATTTGGCATGTTCGTGCATGCATACA
>JAACZX010000488.1 GCA_009996555.1 Chitinophagaceae bacterium
TTCCTGTTCACTTACCGGAGCTGATTTGATCAAAATATCGCATTGGTAAACTTCTTTGCGGTCGTAGGCAATTTTTGCGCCTGCTTCGCTGTAATCTTTATCAGAAAAATGTGCGCCTTCACCTGCAAGGTATTCAATCATTACCCGGTGGCCATTGCTCACCAACACACTTACTGCTTCGGGAGTTAATGCAACCCTGTTTTCCTGGAACATCTGCTCACGGGGAATACCAATGAACAACTGAGCGCCTTTTGCTTTGATATCTAATTTCTCTTCTAAGGTCTCGTAACTGAATGATGCGCTTACTATTGGTTTTGATAAAGCCATACGTTCACTGCCTGGTTGATTTCAGAAAGAACCCAAATTACAAAACTACTTTGGAACTTGTACAGTTATTCTGCGGGTGTTTGTATCCACCACGTCTATTGACAAATACACGGTATTGCCGGGAAAAAGATCTGCAGCCTTGCCCGGCCATTCCACAAAACAAAGTTCACCGCTGAACAATACATCTTCCACTCCTGCCTGTATTGCTTCTTCTTCATCTTTTATACGGTAAAGATCGAGGTGGTACACCGTTTTGCCTTCTGCAGACTGGTATTGATTAATAATGGAAAACGTAGGACTGCCCACTGCATCACGCACACCCAGCACATCACACAACGCATGAATGAATGTGGTTTTACCGCTACCCATTGCAGCATCAAACGCCCACACACGATGATCTTTCAGCTGTTGCAGCATTTCGCTTGCAACCTCATGTATATTCTGTTGTGTAAAAACGTACTGCACAGTGTTATTTGAATGATGGTTGCAAAGATATTGATTGAAGGGCTTTTACTCCTGCTGTAACTTTGCAAAAGAAGCAGTTCTTTAAAAACCAGCCCGCTGATCACAATCAGCATCTGCAATAATTTTTATAGACCTGTTACGTGTAAAAAAGTGATTAAACTGAGCACATGAAAACGATGAACTGGAAGGTTGATGGCATGACCTGTACAAACTGTGCCCTTACCATCAGCAAATACCTCGAGAAAGAAGGAATAAAAAATGTGAAGGCCAACCCCGCCAGCGGCGAAGTGTTGTTTGACTTTAACGAACATACCGATACAACCAAACTGGAAAAAGGACTTGAATCATTAGGTTACCAGGTGGCCGAACGCAATGGCGTTACTGCGAAACCTGATGAGAAGAAAAAGATGAACAGGTTTCTCCGCTACGTGCTACTCTGTGCGCCTTTTACAATTGTACTGATGATGCACATGCTGGAAAAATGGGTGCATATTCACTGGCTTATGAACCCTTGGGTACAACTGGCCTTGTGTATTCCGGTTTATGTAATAGGTATGAGTTTTTTTGGACGCAGTGCATGGAAAAGTATCCGCAACGGATTACCCAATATGAATGTGCTGGTAGCTATAGGTGCAACAGCAGCATTTGTTTACAGTTTGTACGGAACGCTTACAGGGCAGGCACAAGAATACATGTTTTATGAAACTGCTGCCACCATTATCACACTTGTATTCCTGGGTAATTATCTTGAAGATGCATCGGTTGAGCAAACACAACGTGCATTGAACAGTTTAGCCAAAAGCCAGAAGGTAATGGCAAATATGATCGCATTTGATGATCAGCACCATGAGCAGATATTTGCAGTTGAAAATTCTGTTTTGCATGTAGGCGACCTTATTCTTATAAAAAGTGGTGAACAGATACCGGCCGATTGTAAAATATTATGGGGTGAAGCAACAGTGAACGAGGCCATCATTACCGGCGAAAGTTTACCGCTAACGAAAAAACAAAAAGATCAACTCATAGGCGGAAGTCTGCTGGTTGATGGAACTGTAAAAGCACAGGTAACTGCCACCGCTAAAGATTCTGTGTTAGCCAATATTGTCAATCTTGTAAAACAGGCGCAAGGCGAAAAACCTCCTGTACAACAATTGGCAGATAAAATAAGTGCAGTATTTGTTCCCGTTGTTCTTGGCATTGCAGCTGTAACACTCATTGCAAACTGGATCATTCTGCAGGAGTTTACTCCTGCGTTAATGAGGAGCATTGCCGTACTGGTAATTGCATGCCCCTGTGCAATGGGTTTGGCAACTCCGGCTGCCATTGCCGTGGGTCTTGGCCGTGCTGCAAAAAATGGTGTTCTTTTCCGCAATGCAAAAAGTCTTGAACTGTTCAAAAACATCACACAGGTTGTGTTTGATAAAACAGGTACACTTACCACCGGTAAGTTTACACTGGCAGACTGGAAGATTGTGAATGATGAAGAAGCAATTGTGAATGGTCAATGGGCAATGGGCAATAGCCAGCTTCAAAATAATAACCTGGCTGGAGAAAGTAACGTTTCAACAGCAGAGGCTTCTATTCAGCATTCAGCATTCACCATTGACGCTACCGAATTTCAACGTATTGTTTATTCGTTAGAAAAATATTCAAATCATCCCATTGCAACATGTATTGCCACCGCATGGAAAACCAATAAGGATGAACGTTGGGCTTCTGTTCAGGAAGTGAAAGGATTGGGCATGAAGGGTATTACAAAAGATGGTGTGGAATGGATCGCCGGTTCATACAAAGCAGCGCAACAGCAAACAACCGATGAAACACACAACGTGTATGTATTACGCAATGGCGAATTAATAGGTTGGGTAGATGTTATTGATGAACTGCGTCCCGAAGCAAAATCAATTGTGCAATACCTGAAAAGTAAACAGATCAAAACCATTCTGCTGAGTGGAGATCGCAAAACAAAAAGTGAGATCATTGCCAAACAACTTGGAATTGATGAAGTGATTGCAGAACAAACGCCTGAACAAAAACTGGAAGTAATTGACCGGTTGAACAAAGCTGTGCCAACGGCAATGGTGGGCGATGGCATTAATGATGCACCTGCACTGGCAAAAGCAACTATTGGTATTTCGTTAAGCGAAGCATCGCAGGTGGCTGTGCAAACAGCTGATGTGGTGTTAATGAATCACGGGTTGAAGAATCTTCCTTTATCACTTGGTTTAGGCAGGCACACATTCTTAACCATCAAACAGAATTTATTCTGGGCATTCTTTTACAATATTGTTGCCATTCCTGTAGCAGCATTTGGATTACTCACGCCAACATTTGGTGCATTGGTGATGGGGTTGAGTGATGTGGTATTAGCGATCAACAGTGTGCGGTTGTTTGTGAAAAGAGTGGTGTAAGCCATTTCAAATTAATGCGTAAATTGTAGATATATAAATAAAACATGACCATCACAATTCCTAAAAAAGCTTCAAAGGAGCAGGTAAAAGAAGCCATTTCCAAGCTTGGTAAAAAGAACAAAAAAGTTGCTCCCAGGAAAGGCAATGCCGCAAAATTTTTTGGTGCAAATCCAAATGAAGCCGATGGTATGTCTTTCCAGAAAAAAGTAAGGAAAGAATGGAATTAGTATTGATTGATACAAATATTGTTCTCTACACACTTAAAGGCAATCCCGTAATTGAACCTTATCTCGAAATGGATTTTGCCATTTCAGAAATATCGACCATTGAATTATTGGGTGTTAAAAATATTGATGAGTCGTCGTTCAAAATCAGAAAGAAATTTATCGACAGCATTTACAACTACCCCTTTAATACCCAAATTAAAGAACTGACCATTTTGCTAAAGCAAAGCTATACGCTGAAGATTCCTGATGCCATCATAGCAGCAACAGCTATGCACTATAAGCAACCGCTACTCACTGCAGATAAAGATTTCAAAAAAATCAGGGAGATTAGTTCCATCATCATTACTTTGTAACATCACCTGATGTCATTATTAGAAACCATACTTCACCAATACTGGGGCTATTCTTCTTTTCGTCCAATGCAGGAAGAGATCATTACTTCTGTGCTGGAAGGACATGATACATTGGCGCTGCTGCCTACCGGTGGTGGAAAAAGCATCTGCTACCAGGTGCCTGCTTTGGCGAAAGACGGTTTGTGTATTGTGGTTTCGCCATTGATCGCTTTAATGAAAGACCAGGTAGAGGCACTGCACCGGAAAAACATTGAAGCAGCAGCTATTTACACCGGCATGCCTTTTCCGCAAGTGAAAGAAATTCTGCAATTGGCCATTAACGACAAACTGAAGTTTTTGTATGTTTCACCGGAACGGCTGGGAACAAATCTTTTTCTTGAATACCTGCCGGGCATGAATGTGCAACTCATTGCTGTAGATGAAGCACATTGTATTTCGCAATGGGGTTACGATTTCCGGCCTGCTTATCTTAAGATCAAAGAACTGCGGCAGGAATTAAGATCGGTTCCTTTGCTTGCCGTAACAGCTTCTGCTACTCCGCATGTACAGGAAGATATTTGCAGGCAATTGCAATTCCGCAATCATCATATTTACAAAGGCTCCTTTCTGCGGCCCAATGTTTCATTCAGTGTATTTCGTGTTGACAGTCGCATTAATAAAATACTGCAAATACTAAACAATGTACAAGGCACTGCTATTGTGTATTGCAAAAGCAGGAGAATGACACAGGAAACGGCTCAGCTGCTGCAACTGCATGGCATCTCTGCCGATTATTATCATGCAGGCTTATCAAATACCGATCGCAGCAAGCGGCAGGAAGCCTGGCTGCACAACGAAATACGTGTTATGGTTTGCACCAATGCCTTCGGCATGGGTATTGACAAACCTGATGTGCGTGTTGTAATACATCACGACACACCCGACTGTTTGGAAAATTATTACCAGGAAGCAGGTCGTGCCGGGCGTGACGGACAAAAAGCCTATGCTGTTCTTTTGTACGAAGAAAAAGACCTGGCAGAACTGAAAGGACTTTCTGCTATCCGCTTTCCACCGGTTGAAGAAGTAAAAAAAACATACCAGTGTCTTGTAAACTATTTACAGTTGCCAAGCGGCAGTGGAGAACAATTGTGGATGGAATTTGATCTGCAGGATTTTATTAAAACATTTAAGTTGAATGTATATACGGCGGTATATGCCATTAAAACACTTGAACAGGAAGGCTGGATCAGTTATGCGGAACAAATATTTTTACCTTCAAGAGTTGTGTTTACTGCCAGCAAAGAAACACTGAGAGCGTTTGAGCAACAGCATCCTGAACTTGATGCTGTAACGAAAGGATTACTACGCACCTATGCCGGTATTTATGATCAGGAATGTATTATTTCAGAAAAACAACTGGTGAGTATTGTAAAAGCCGATCTTCCTGTTATTAAACAGCAATTGATGCAACTGCACCAGCACGGCATTATTCAATACAGCCCGCAGAAAGATACACCACAGTTGCAGTTTCTTGAAAACCGTCCGGCTACAGAAGATCTGTTCATTAACCAAACAAATCTTTTGCAACGCAAACAGCAGTTTGAACAACGGGTACAAACCATGCTCACTTATATTGAAGACACACTGCAGTGCCGGAGCAAACTGATCAGTAATTATTTTGGTGATGATACTACAGAAGATTGCGGCGTGTGTGATGTGTGCCTGCATAAAAAAGGAAACCAACTTACGCCTGCTGAGTTTACCCGGTTGCAAGAACAAATACTCCATGCAGCCAATGAACAAGGCATCATCGTAAAGGATTTTATCAGCCGCTTAGGCAGTAAACAAAAAGAACGGGTGTGGAAAGTGATTGATCATTTGCTGGCAGAAGAAAAGATTATATTGAATGAAAGTGGTTTATTAAAGAAGCGATAAAAAAAACTGAGCTTTATCACTTATTTGTTTGAAATAAACATAAAGAAATAACAGGAATGTAAAAATATGTATTATGTTTAAGTGTTCTCAAGCAACCCGCTTGCAAACACATACCTGTTAATACCTGCAGCAGCTAATCATTTTTATGAAAATACTTAATAACACCCTGGTACAAGACCATAGCCCTCCCTTTCTACTTTTACTGAATCCTTTTATTTATTAAAACAACCTTTTATGAAGTACATTTTATTATTTCTTATTGTATCAACACAACTTACAAAAACAAACGCCCAGTTAAACAAAGGCACATGGCTTTTTGGTGGCAATGGAAGTTTATTCTCTTACAACCAAAGTTATACAGCCCCTCCCCCTAACCCAGATTTTACCGGGAAATTTACCAGCATAGACCTATCGGCCAATGTAGGGTATTTCTTTGCGGAGAAGTTTGCCGGAGGGTTAAGACCTTATTTTTCTACTTACAAAGGCGAAACTTCAGGTGGTGCAATTGCAAACGAATTAAAATTCGCAATAGGCCCATTTGCGAGGTATTATTTTTTAAATACCGACAGGCAGTTTAATGTATTAACTGACATAAGCTATCAGGTTGGAATTAATAAGCTCTTTAGCGGCGATAAGCCACAAGGGAAGTATAATACCTTATCCATTATGGCAGGAACTGAAGTTTTTTTTAATAGTGCCGTGGGTTTGGAAGTATTGGTAGGCTATAAAAACCTGGTTGCTTCATTTGAAAACAGTCCAAGTGCTTACAAAAATACTATGAAAGGATTTCAGACATCCATTGGTTTTCTATTTCATTTAGAAAAAAATTAACACCAAAATCATGAAACAAATAATAAGTATTTTGATCTGTAGCATTCTGTTGAATGTTGTAAAAGCTCAAACCATTTCACCATCCCAAAACAATGAATATTGCCCGGATGTTGAATACACATTTACAGTAACAATTACAAAAGCTTACTCAAGCATGATTAGTGAAGGAGGGTGTGTGATTACTCAACTGCCATAATCACCTGTAGGCTCAACCTTTACATTTAAAGGAAAATTTGCTGATGTAAATGCGAAACAAACGTTCCGTGTTAATTATACGGATAACACCTTTACCTTATTTGATTTCAAACGAATCAAATCATTATTCTATTCAACTACATGTACACAGGTACCAAATCAGTCCACAATTACGGTGCCCCGGTGCCAGGTGGTAAACATCCCTGTTACTGTTTCAAACGTTAAATGGGGTACAAATTTTGAAAGCCCCACACTCTGTTTTGGCAGTATTTCAGATTTTGAATATCAATTGCCCAACGGCTGGTCAATTGGCGCAAATGTTTCAAATGGCAGCAACTGGATACCCGGTGGCAACAGTGTAACTGTTACTTCTGATTTAGCAAATGGAGTAAACGGGGTAATTTTAGTAAGGCCAAGAAACACCTGTGGCACAGGTTTACAAAACAACCAGACTCCCGGTCAAATTCCTATTTCAAGACCAGAGCCTAACCTGCAAATAACCAGCAGCGATGGACGGTTTTATGTTTGCAGCGGCACAAGGGATTTTACACTTACCAATGTTCCATCAGGAGCTTCCATACAATGGGAATTGTTAAGTACTGCCAATGCTACTATATCCGGGGCAAACAATCAGTCAACGGTAACCATTCAACGAAATACCAGTAGCAACACAACAGTAGGCTTAAAAGCTACTGTAACGCATTGCTCTTTTAGTTACGAAAGAAACCAGACCGTTGTTCTTGGGTCGGGGGTCAGCGATTTCACTTTTACCAGTCTTTATAATACAGTTAGTACCATCAACGGCTATCCCGAAGCGTTTGTGTGGGCTACAGTTACTAATGTGCCCCAGGCTTTAAATTATAACTGGTATTATAAAAAACATACAGGATCAGGACCGGGTGGCGGTACAGGAGGAACGTTTACGTGGATCGGAACAACCGCCAGCTACCACAATGAATTTACATTGCCGGAATGCGATGAGAATTATACAATAAAAGTTGAGGTGGGCACCTCCTGTGGCACGGAAGTAACACCTGTTTATGAAGGGCTCCTCTATGCAGACTGTAGTGGTAGTTTTATGATGTCGGTTTCACCAAACCCAACAACTGATTTGTTGAATGTGAACATAGGCGCTGATAATAAAAACGAGAGAATTGAGCAGTTTGAAATCATTGATAAAATGGGCAACATTGTACAAAAAGGCAAAGGAAATAATAGCAAGAGGTTTCAAATTAATGTCAGCAGTTTAAAACAGGGCCAACATATTCTGCGAATATTCAACGGCAAAATATGGTCGTCGAAAATATTCATTAAACAATAGAAAAGAATTAAAGAGTATTTATGATAAAGCAATGCTTCTTTTTCGAAGCATTGCTTTATCATATTATCAATTGTTCTTCTCAAAACCAACCCGTCTTCTTCCTTCTTGTAGTTCTTCCTCCCAAACCCAATGCACCTAACAGGCTTCGAGTAATAATACTTGCAGCAGTGCGACCAACCTGTTTCACGGTTGGGTTATCAAAAAAGCCTTCTTCTTTTTTTGCAGGTCGTTTCTTTTCTTCTTTCGCTTCAGCTTCTGCTTCTTCAACAGCTTTTGTTTTTTCTGCTGCTTCTTCTAATTTGGCTGTAATGATCTCGTGTGCACTTTCATGATCAACCGTTTCTGCATATTTTTTCACCAGCTTACTTTTTGCCACAAGGGTATCCACTTCTGCATCTGTTAACACATCCATTCTGCTGCGAGGAGCCACAAGCATTGTATGAACAAGTGGTGTTGGAATTCCCTTTTCATTCAGTAGTGTAATAAATGCTTCACCAATACCCAACTGCGTCAGTAAATCATCCACATCGTAGTAAGTTGTTTCAGGATAATTTTCTGCAGCCTGCTTAATTACTTTTCTGTCGGCTGCAGTA
>JAACZX010000079.1 GCA_009996555.1 Chitinophagaceae bacterium
ATACGGGCTGTTGATATGAACATTTGAATCAAGGTTTTGCTGGTAACGGTTATCAATACCAGCCAGCAACTTTAGTTTTGGTGTAATTTGGTAGTAGCCAAACAGGTCAACAATTTTATTGGTGCCTTTGTACGCTGTAGGTCCCCAGGCTTCACTGTTAAATGTGCGATCCATTTCATCGTAACTGAAGTAAGCACGACCGCCTGCTTTTTCTGTTTTTACTTCCACAGCTGAACCAGCAGTAAATAAAGATGAAGTATAGTTATTGGCTGCATCAGTGAATGAACCATCATCATACCCACCCTGGAAATAACTGTAACGGGCGAATGGTTGCACACGTATGTGTTTTGTAACAGGAGCATCGGCACTAAAGTTAATGGCGTTGTTGAGGAAACCATCTTTGTCAAAATTGCCTGTACCTGTTTTGTCAATTGCTTCGGAAATACCTTTTGATTCGTTATGCGAAAAAGAAAAATTATAATTTACTTTTTCAGCAGTACCCCGCACACCTGCAGTGAACTTGTATGTGTCAAACGAACCGGCAGCTGCCGTACCATAAAACTGTGCTGGTTTTGAGGCGCCACGTTTTGAAATGATATTGATAACACCCGCCACAGCATCTGAACCATAGTTGGTAGACTGTGCACCTTTTACAATTTCAATACGTTCGATCTGATCAATCGGAAGTAAACGCAGATCAAATGCACCAGCAAAAGACGGATCGTTTACAGGAATACCATCAATTAAAATAACTGTGTAGCCATTACCTGCACCACGCATAAAAATACTTTTGTCTTTACCGGGGTTGCTGGTTGCACCGTTCACAACAATGCCTGTCTGTTCGGTTAAGAGTTGTGCAAGATCTTTTCCTGCACTTTGTTCAATGGTTTTGCGGTTAATGACGGTTGTTACTTTACCGGTTTCAAGAATGCGCTGGTTTACTTTGTTAGCGGTAACCACTACTTCGCTTAACGATTTTGATGTGCTGTCCTGTGCACTTAGCTGACTGCTGATGAATAATCCGGCAGCCACTACAAATAAATTCTTTTTCATTTTTTAGAAAAATGTTTTGTGTGACTGCTTTCGAAGAATGTTATTGGTGAGGACACCAACAACGGCGATGTAGAAATATAAAAGCGATGTGCCGTTACACCTCCTGCCTTTCACCCGAAAGCAAATGATTGAAAACTTGTACCGGCAGGTCTTCTGGCTCGTTCGCTGCTGAGCACCTTCCCGTTCATGTGGCAAGTACCTTTCATGAACAGTGGTTTGTAGAAATCAGCAGGTGAGTAGTGAGTTGTGAATGGTGAGTAAAGTTTCTGCAGAGGAAACATTCACCATTCACTATTCAGCATTCACAATTAGAACTTACAGCTACGGGGATAGCGCCGGACTTACACCGGACTTCCCTTTTAATCCCGGTTATGACACCAGGAACCAATACAGCCGCAAAAGTAGGGGTGCAGGGTTGCAGTTGCAAATTAGTTTGAGTTGAATTGTTCACATGTTATCTGAATAAATACAGATTGGTGGATGAAATCAACTCCCATCTCTTTACACGCATTTAACATTTGCCTTATACGCACTGGAAAGATACGCCGTTACTACTGCAACCTCCGGATCTCTCTATTCGTAACATTCCAGACAAGGCTTATCAGAAACATTGATCGTTACCACTTAAACCAATGTTTATGATCCGATTCATCAGCAAGAGTATTGTTGTTCTTATTATTACGTGTACGCAGTTGCAGGCGCAAATCAAACAGCCGAAATATGAAGCAGGTATTGCTGCCGGTGCCTTTGTTTATCAAGGTGATCTTACGCCTTACAGGTTTGGGTCGTTGAAAACAATGCGGCCAGGGTTGCTGCTGCATGGCTCCCGGCTTTTATCTGCAACAATAGCAGTAAGATTGCAGTTATCCATCGCTTCATTGTATGGTGATGATGCAAAGTATAATAACCCTGCTTACAGGCAGCAACGCAACTTTAATTTCCGTACATCGCTGATCGAAGTATCGCCACAGTTTGTATGGAGCCCGCTCGGATGGAGTGATGCCGGAAAACAATTATCACCGTACTTGTTTGGCGGTGCGGCAGTAAGCCTGGTTCGCATACGCAGAGACGCAAGTGCGTTCAATGCTGCGTATTTTGAAGCAGAGCCGGAATTATTTACACACCTTGCAACCGATCTTTCTGTACGCACACCAAGGCTTATGTCATCAGTACCTGTTGGGGCAGGAATGCGCTATTCCATTTCTCCAGCAGTCGTATTACATGCAGAAGCATCGTACCGTTTTTTGTTTACAGATTATCTTGATGGCTTTAGCCGTGCAGCCAACCCCGAACGGAATGATCATTATTATAACATTGCTGTTGGTGTCATTTATCGTTTTGGCAGAAGGAACAGCTGGGATTGTCCGCCTGTACGTTAAATGAACATGATGCCTGTTGCAGTAAAAGCTGATGAGCATCAGCCTGGCAAATACAGAAATAAAAGAATGCCCTGATAATTTTGTGCCGTTTTAAAAAACGGCAAACATGTTACTACTCACCAAGATCTTCGATTTTGAAACCGCACATGCAATAGACGGTTACAATGGATTATGCAGAAACATTCATGGACATTCTTACCAATTGCATGTAACAGTTGGTGCAACAGTAAACGAACTGGCGTATTTACCTGCACCGGGTTTTTTGCTGGATTTTAAAGACCTGAAAAGCATTGTGCAAAAAGCAGTGGTTGATCTGTTTGATCATAAGCTGGTGCTATCGCACAACTATATTGCACAGCACCCCGAAGTAATGGACCAGGAAAATCTTGTTGCCTGGGAAGCTGAACCTACTGCTGAAAATTTATTACTCTTTATTAAACGTGCTATCCAGGATGAACTGCCTGATGATATGAAACTCACGGAACTTCGTTTGTACGAAACCAAAAATTCTTACGCAACGTGGAAGGAAGAGGTGGAAGTTTATCAAGGGGATATTTGGTAAGTTGTCAGAACGTTGATGACGAGAGACATTTTTCGAGGATACATTGTTAATGATTGTGTAAGGCACAAGCGAGAGGCTTGGGCTAAAGTGAGCCTGTAATCAGTTTTTTAGCGAATTCGGATACTACATCAACAAAAATTTCCTTTATTACATCTAAGCCAATTTTTTGTGCTTTTCCCCAAAATTTGGAAAGACGTTTTATGATTTCTTGCTTAGTTTCTAATGTGAGATTACTTTGAATTTCAACAGCTTCACTATGCAAGTCTTCCAAATCTATTTTTTTAGATTCGTCTACTTTAGTTAGTAATTCTAATATTTTCCCTTTTGTATTATTTAAGTAATCTTCTAAAAATAGTTGCTGTTTTAAGTCAAATGATGCAGAGTCTGCATCGGAATCGAGTATTTTAAATTCCTTTTCAAAGCGATCCTGGTTAGTCTTTAGAATGGGGTCGTCATAAACAGTATTGATATTACTGTAACCTTCTAAAATCGCAATCCAATCTTTTATAGAGGGAGCTATATGTTCCAACTTTATCCATAATTTGAACTTTGATGGTTCATATTTGTTTTTGGGTTTATACTCAATAATATATCCAAGATGTCCATTTGAGTGCTCTTGCTTTAATATTTGGTAAAAAAAATCTGAAGATTCTTTCTTGTCTTTTATATCAAAAAAAGCATCTGAGTTTTTAACAGATTTAATAATATCTGATCTTTCATTAATTAATGGTTGAACTATTTCTAAAAGAGTTAAGGGAATACTGCTTTTCATTTTTGAAATATTTAATTACAGATAGGACTATATGAAATACTATTTCTTAAATATAGTATAAGAATTTGCTGTCAGTCAATTCCAATTTTTTACTTCTTCTTCCCCCAAAACATCGCCACCCCAACTGCATAATTCCGTCCCGGTGCTACGTTGTAAAAACGATTGGCGGCTGCATTAATGTCGTTGCCTAAACTGTAAACTTCATTCAATAAATTATCGCCACTTACAAACAAATCGAACCGGAAACCTTTTGCATATACCTGTTTAAAACCAATACGGGCAGACAGCAAATGAAAATCGTTGCCGTAAAATGTATTGGCATCGTTCAACGGTGTTTTGCTGTTGTAGGTGTAAGTAAGATTGGCGTAAATGCCGGGCTTCAACAGCATATCAACACCTGCTGCAAAAATATTATCAGGAACGCTGGGCAAATTCTTACCACTGAAATCGTTGCTGAGTTGTTTGAATGATTCATACTTAAAATCATTCAGCGTATAGCTTGCCCATGCAGAAAGATTCGATACAAACTGCTTTGCATCATCCACAACAATATACCGTGCATTGGCTTCAATGCCCTGCTGTTTGGTACGGCCTGCATTCACAAAATAATCTGCACCACCTGCATCTCTGCGTTGTACAATGGTATTGTTGAGTTTAAAGTAAAAGGCGTTCAGATCTACAAACAGCTTTTGCTGGTAACTGTAACGAACACCTGCTTCATAGTTCCAGCCTTCTTCAGCATTTAAGTCGGTAGAAATAACACCGGTGCTTGGTAATACTTCAGCAGAAGTGGGTGCAGAGAAACCTTTTGCTACAGATGCATACAACGACAAACTATTGTGGAATTTTTTCAGCAATGAAATGCGTGGCGCCAGTTCATTGGCATAGGTTCTGCGTTGCGGGCTCAATGGAAATTTATTCAGCCTTGTAATTTCAATCCTGTTCTGGTTGCTGCTGGCACCGGCCGTAATGATCCAGTCGTTCGGTAATTTCCAATCGGCTTGCGCAAACACACTCCACAAAAACGGGTTCACTTCATCTTCTGTTTGCAGACTGTCGCTTTTGCCATTTACATTTTTATATACACGAATGTTATACCAGCCACGTTGCAATTCTGCACCCGCCACTAATTTCAATTCACCCAAACCAACAGTGGGAGTGTATGCAAAAGTTGTTCGTCCACCTGTATGTGGTTCGCTGCGTCGTTCGTAATTGCGAACGGTCGGGTTGGCGAACTGTGAAAAAGCTCCATACACCGAAGTGGTGTTTTTAAAATTGGAAGCAATGTTATAATCATAACTCACACCTGCTAAAAAACTTTTCTGGTTCACGCTGGCATCTGCCTGCGCACTTGATGGTGTTGGACCAACACGTGGCCTTGCCTGTTTGGGATTAGCTGCAAATTCAGCAGCAGTTAAACCGCCGGGTGTTTGGTACGAAAGATCGGCATACATTAAATAAGTGCGGATGCTTTGCTTTTCATCAATCGTAAAACGACTGTCCCATGTAAATACACTGCGGTCGAGTCTTGTCCACTCACGGTAACCATCGCTGTGCAGTTTGGTAAAGCCAATCGTCTGCTGACTTTTTCCTTCACCAAGTCGTGCATACACATTGGCATTGTGCAAACCAAAACTGCCAAAGCTGTAATCAATACCAACACCTGCCGGTTGATTGTTGTTATTTGTTTTAACCAACACTGCGCCACCACTTCCAGCACCATACAAACTGCCCGATGGTCCTTTCAATACTTCAATGGAATTGATATTATAGAAACCGAGCAGGTTTAAATACGTTGAACCACCGGGTTCAGTAAACGGAATATCGTTGAGGTACACTTTTACATTACGCACACCAAACGGCGAACGCAACGAACTGCCACGAATGTTCAACCGGTAACTGCCGGGACTACGTTCTTCCATGCGCACACCGGGTGCGGTGTTCATGGCCGCAACAATTGATGCTGGTGTAAAACGGTTGAGTTGTTTGTTACCGATATAACTCACGGCTGCGGGAACATCCATCAACTTACGGTTCTGTTCAAACGCTGTGATCACTACTTCGCCTAATTCTTTACTTGAATCGGGTTGGGTTTGGGCAAAAGAAGAAATTGCAAACGAAGTTGCAGCAAGCAGGGTTAGTAATTGGTTCTTCATACGATAAAGATAAAGAGAAGTACGAAATACGAAGTACGAGGTACGAAAGCCCCGTCAGCGGTTGCAAACCCAGACGGCGGTTAAATCAGTAAACAAAAAATCCAAACTCAACAGCAACAAATACTACATCCTCCATCATAAATCCGCCATCTTCCCTATCTTCAAAGCCCAAGAAAAAGCATGAAGACAACAAACAGCAAACTCAACCTGTTTTCCTTTACCATGATCGTGGTGGGATTGGTGATAGGCATGGGTATTTTCCGTACGGCAGCAACAAGTGCTAAAGATGCTATTGATCCATCGGTTTATTTCAGCGCATGGCTGGTGGGTGGTTTGGTGGCATTGTGCGGTGCGTTAACCTATGCTGAGATCGGCAGCCGTTTCCCGGTAACAGGTGGTTATTACAAAGTGTTTGCACAGGCATATCATCCAAGTATTGCCTTTGCCATTAATTGTTTGATACTGGTGAGCAATGCTGCCAGCTTAGGTGGTGTGGCCTTGATCGGCAGTGGTTATCTGTTGAAATTATTTCCCGGCGATTGGAACGATACACACAAAGCATTGTTGAGCTGTGTCGCCATCATCATCTTTTATGTTATTAACCTGCGTGGACTGAAGTTGAGTTCCATGGCGCAGAATATTTTAATGATCATCAAGATCGGGATGATACTGGTGCTCATTGCTGCACTCTTTTTTCCTGATCAGTATGCGGTGCAGGAAACAGTGACAACTACAGCCACAAGTTTTACTACAATCGATTGGGTAAAGAGTTTGGGTGTGAGTTTAATAGCTGTTTCGTTTACGTATGGCGGCTATCAGCAAACCATCAACTTTGGTAACGAAGTACAAAACCCAACGAAGAATATCCCTCGTGGTATTTTCATGGGTATTGCCATCATCATCGGGTTGTATTTACTCGTGAACATGAGTTATTACAATCTCGTTGGTTTTAACCAGATGAAAGGCGAACGGGAAATTGCTTATGTGGTGATTGATAAAATATTCGGCACAACAGGTGCAACTGTTTTTTCAGCGTTTCTTTTTTTAGGTGTGTTGGCTTATGTAAATGGTTTGCTTATGAGCAATCCACGGGTAATGTATGCCATGGGCGATGATGGAAGTCTGCCGAAGGTATTTGCCAAACAAAATGAAAAAACAAATGTGCTCACGTTTTCGCTTACCGTGTTTGCAGCCATTTGTATTGTGATCCTGTTTTTTGCACAGGAGTTTGAAAAGATCTTATCCTTCACCATCTTCCTCGATTGCTTTGGTATGATCCTGAGCAGCGCCACTATTTTCTGGTTCAGGAAAAAGACCAAGCATTTAGATGGTACCGGTATTTACAAGATGAAACTGTTTCCATTAATGCCCCTGATCTTTATGGCTGCTTATGTATTTGTGGGAACAAGTATTGCCATTGACGATCCATCGGCAGCATTAACAGGTGTGGCGGTGCTGGCTGCTTTTGTGGTCATCTATTTTCTGCTGCACCGGAAAAAAGCAGTGCCGAAAGAGTAGATGTGGCTGGGTAAAGTAACATTTGCCTGAAAAGGGCGACAAATGTGCTGAACTGGTCGCCAGGCTTGGTGAAGAAGGGGGAAAACACCCTAAATTCATGATCCTGTTTTCCGCTGGTCAAAAATTAATAAATTCGTGCCCCGAATGTCATTATATTGTCACTATAGTTATATATGAAAAAAGCACTCTCAGTAATCTTATCATCGGTACTCTTGCTTACCGCTGTAAAAAGCCAGGCTCAGGAAAAATGGGATTTGGTGCGTTGTGTGGATTATGCCATAGCCAATAACATCTCTGTAAAACAGGCCGATGTGCAGGCAAGGCTGGCTAACTTAACATACGAGCAGAACAAACTTTCGCAATACCCGAATGCAAATTTTAATGTATCAACAGGTGCAAACTTTGGTCGTGCAGTAAACCCAACCACCAACCTGTTTGAAACTACAACCTTGCTTTTCCAACAGCCCGGGTTAAATGTAAATGCCTTGCTGTTTAACTGGAACAGTGTTAAGAACGGCATCATCAGTTCAAGATACAGTCTTGCTGCTGCCCAGGCTACCGTGGAAAGCACAAAGAATGATATTGCATTAAGCGTGGCCACAACTTACCTGCAGGCATTGCTGGCAAAAGAACAGGCACGTATTGCACAGGTGCAGATGCAGCAGACAAATGCACGCCTCATTGATACAAGAAAAAGGGTGGAAGCCGGTTCTTTACCTGAATTGAATGGACTGGAACTGGAATCGCAATATGCAGCAGACAGCGCAACTTACATTACCGCCTTTACCACTGCACAGCAAACACTGCTTACATTAAAAGCAACACTGAACCTGGATGCTGCTCAGCCATTTGATATTGCCGAGCCTCCGGTGGCCATGATACCGGTTGACCCCATTGCAGAACTGATGCCTGATGTAGTCTATAACATGGCGCTGCAAACACAACCACGCCAACGTGTAAACGATTTGCAGATAAAAGCGAATGAAGCAAACATCAAATCAATAAAGGGGCAGTTTTATCCTTCTATTTCTGCGTTTGCAGGGTTGGGAACAAACTTTGCCAACTCCAACACCAAAGTTACCGGGGTTAATTTTGCAGGTTACAATCAACCCAATCCTTCTTCGCCAATTGTGAATGTAAACGGTACAAACTATTTTGTGCAGACTCCTGATATTGATAT
>JAACZX010000080.1 GCA_009996555.1 Chitinophagaceae bacterium
AAAATGAAAGCGGTCGCAAATTCAGGCATTTCTTATATTTAGTTTATGAACAGGAATATGCAGCAATTGTTGGCCATTGCACAAAAAAAAGAGCGCCACATCATCGGGTTAATGAGCGGCACGTCGGTTGACGGGCTGGATATTGCTTATTGTTCTATTTCAGGCGAGGGACATTCTACTGTTATCACATTAACCGCTTTTGAAACCATTGCATACAACCCCGATTTTAAAGCGGAGATAAAATCAGTATTCTCGAAAAAGGAAGTGGACCTGGAAAAACTATGTTTACTGAACCCCTGGATTGCGCAGCAACAGGCTGCCATGATCAATCTCTTTCTGCAAAAGCATGGTATTAAAAAAGAAGATGTTGACCTGATTGCAAGCCATGGGCAAACCATTTACCATGCACCAAAAGCATTGCATGCACGGGAAAAATTCAGTAATGCCACCTTGCAGATTGGCGATGGTGATCATCTCGCAGCTGAAACGGGCATCATCACCATCAGCGATTTCCGTCAGAAACATATTGCTGCCGGCGGTGAAGGCGCACCGTTAGCTGTATATGGCGATTATTTTATTTTTTCGAAGAAAGGCGAAGACCGCATTATGCTGAACATGGGTGGCATTGCCAACTTTACATTTTTGCCCGGCTCAATGGATGCAAATAAAATTTTCAGTACCGATACAGGCGCAGGTAACACGTTAATGGATGCATTGATGCAACAGGAGTTTCCGGGAAACTATTTTGATAAAGATGCTGTTGTTGCCAAACAGGGTACTGTCAACGAAGCATTATTGCTGGCATTAAAAGACAATTCTTTTTTTCAGCAATCATTTCCTAAAACAACAGGACCTGAATTATTTAATCTTCAATACCTGCAAACGGCGAAAGAAAAATCGGGCACCACAGAAATGAATGTGTATGATACCATGGCAACATTAAATGCATTTTCGGCGCAAACTATTGCAGAAGCCATTCAAAAAACAATGCCGGGCAACAACAGTTTTCATTTATATGCAAGCGGTGGGGGCATGCACAATCCATTATTAATGGATCAGATAAAACAACTTTTACCGGGCGTTCCAATTCATTTAACCAGTGAGCTTGGTATTAATCCCGACGCAAAAGAAGCAGTATTGTTTGCCATACTTGCCAATGAATGTATTGCAGGCGGCAACGTGCAGTTCAGCAAAGAATTAAAAGGTATCCCTTCTGTAACAATGGGCAAGATCAGTTTTCCGTGGTAAGCATGGCTGAAGCATTGTTTGTATCCATCTGTTCTATATGTGCTTTCAGTTGCTCCAACCCTTTTTCAAATGCAGCACCAATAATATGATCGGCAAAAATGCCGTAGAAACGTTCCCACGGATACCATTTAAGTTTGTATTCCATAAACCAAAGTACTTCCGTTACGTGGTTACCGGTTCCTGTTTTGCGGATACGAAAACCACCTTCGGCTTTGTTCATGTCCTGCAACTCATAAAGCAGTTTCAGCTGATTCTGTTCATGCGCCTGTACCGTAATTGTACCAGAGCTGTTTACTTTCACGCCTTTCCACCTGAAGAACGATCCCGGCTGATCCGTTACCTGTGAAAGCTGCACCAATGCACCACTGTCAGTTGTTACCCATGGCATCCATGCGCTCCAGTTCTTTACATCTTTCAGATTGTTATAAACAAGGCTGCTGTCGGCATTAATGATCACTCCTCTTGAAATTTTTACAGAAGATGGAATGAACAGGCCGATGATTGTTATCACTGCAAACAATCCAACAAGCACAAACAAAAACATTTTTATTAAACGCATAAGAACAAGTTCATTGTTAATAGTTCATGGTTCATAGAGATACACTTCTTACTTCTTACTTCTTACTTCTTACTTCGCTCTTTACATCATTCCCAACGAAACACCTTAATGGCTATTGCATACAACACCACTCCCCACAAACCAAGAATGCCGAGTTGCTTTCCGCAATCAACCAAATGGCTTCCTTCAAACGCCACATTCCGCATTGCATCATTGAGGTGTGTTAAAGGCAAAATTTTACAAATGGGCTGTAACCATTTGGGAAATGTATCAACAGAAAAAAATGTACCGGCCAGTAAAAACTGTGGTAACGTAAACATATTGGCAAACGGAGGAATGGTGCTTTCATTTTTTGCCAAACCGCTTACTATAAAACCAAAGCCCATGAATACAATCAAGCCCACAAGACTTAGTATCAGCATTTCAAGAAAAGTGACCACACCATGCACAAGTGTAAATCCAAATACAAAACGGCCGATCAACAGAATAACAACTGCAGTAATAAGTTGAAACAGCACACGGCTCATGCCTTCGCCAAATAAAATATAACCACGCTTAATGGGTGTGGCAAAAAATCGTTTCAATACCAGTTGCTGACGAAGATTGAAAAACAAAAACGCCACACCAAACACACCGGCACTCAATAACGAAAAGCCTAACTGTCCGGGCAAAATAAAATCGATGGTCTTATACACCCTGCCTTTCATTGGTTCCAGCATTTCTATATGGGCATAAGTTGGTGCATCGGGCGCTTTTCTGCGATCGATATCGACAATAATATCTTTTAAGGTTGATTGGAGAATTGCCAACCTGTCAACACTTGCCGTGGAGGTTTGAATATTGATATTGTATAACGGGAACGTATCAGTGCCGTTGGGTTTCATATCAAGGATGGCAGTAATCCTTCCTTTCGACAGATCGTTCCGCAACTCATCTTCTGTTTTTTCAACCACCCTGATGGTTTTGTATTGAATGAGCTGCTTGTACACCGCATTATTTTGAGAAGTATCCGTTCCCTTGGTAAAACCAATCCGCACTGTTGGGCTGCCGCCTCCAATAAACCCAAACACCAGGATGAAAATGAGCGGAAAAGCAAAACTGAAAATAACAGCAGACGGGCTTCGGAAAATAGCCCTGAAACTTGCTTTAGAAATAGCCAGCATTGCTTTCCACTGGCTGTAAGGTTGACTCATGCCGCAAAGCTATTTGTTTATGCCGTTGCCTGAAAAACTTTTTCCTGCCCTACTTTTACAGCATGTCGCTACACAAGGTTTACATTTTATCAGGCAGCAACCAGGGACAACGAAAACAATTTCTCAAAAAAGCAGTGATGCTGGTGCACGAACGTTGCGGCAGCATCAGCAAAGAATCATCGGTGTATGAAACAGCTGCATGGGGACAAACAAGCCAGGCGGCCTTTCTCAATAAAGTGATCGTATTGCAAACCGCTCTTTCACCCGATGACCTGATGAAAACGCTGTTGCAAATTGAACAGGAACTTGGCCGTGTGCGTACTGAAAAATACGGGCCACGTACAATTGACCTCGACATCTTGTTTTACGATGACCTTATTTATCATTCAGCAGTGGTAACACTTCCCCACCCTTCCATACAGGACAGGCGCTTTGTGCTAATTCCACTCACAGAATTATCGCCAAGAAAAATTCACCCGGTCTATAAAAAAACCATCAACACCTTATTAAAAGAGTGCGCAGATCAACTGGCTGTAAAAAAACTTGCATAAAGTCAGGCTGCTTCTTCAGCTTCTTTCATGTATTTGAATATACCGTAGGCAGATTCCATCTCCATCAACTCGTTTTTTTGCCTTGCCAATTTGTAACCAACTGGCTTAATACAGCTATTTTTCCACAAACTGTATAAGTTGATGCCGGCGTTTCGCTGCTTGTTTTAATTTGCCCCCGGATGAAATACAATTTTGTAACAATAGAAGGAAATATTGGTGCCGGCAAAACAACACTTGCGCACCTGCTGAGCAAACATTATAATGCGAGATTGATACTGGAAGAATTTGCTGACAATCCTTTTCTGCCAAAGTTTTACGAAAACCCGCAACAGTTTGCATTTCCGCTGGAACTGTTTTTTATGGCAGAGCGTTACAAGCAATTAAAAGAGTTGTTGCATACGCAGGATCTTTTCAACTCCATCACCATTTCGGACTACCTGTTTACCAAGTGCCTGTTGTTTGCAAAAGTGAATTTACCTGCTGATGAATTTCGTTTGTATCAGAATCTGTTTGATATTATCCATCAGCAATTGGTACAACCTGAGCTGCTGATTTACCTGCACTCGCCGGTTTCACGCCTGCAGCAGAACATACGCAAACGCAACCGCAGTTATGAGCAGCAGATAGCCGATGAATATCTTTTCAACATCCAGGAAACATATACCCAATACATTAAACAACACAATATAAAAACGTTGTTTGTTGATGCCAGCAATGCTGATTTCCTGGGTAATAAAGAACATCTGCAGATCATTATTGATGCGCTGGATAAAGAATATGAACAGGGACAACACTATATAACGCTGGGATAATTGTTTCCTTCATAGATTTGTTTGTGGCAAAATCTCTTTCAAACGATCCTTTCGAATCTGTTCGCATAACTGAATTCCGGAATTTTATTATCGGCCGTTTCCTGTTCATCATGGGCTTGCGCATGATGGGCACGCTTGTTGGCTGGTGGATGTATGAACTTACGGGTGATCCGTTGGCGCTTGGCTTGGTAGGACTTGCAGAAGTTATTCCGGCAGTATCAATGGCATTGTATGCCGGTCATGTAGTTGATCTCAGCGACAGGAGAAATATGATCCTACGTTCGGTATTATCCTATGGAGTTTGCGTGGCATTGCTCATCTTTATTTCAACGGCTTACTTCGAGGAAAGCTTCGGCAAGTCAAGCATTGCCACACTCATTTACATTGTTATTTTTATTACCGGCATTACAAGAGCATTCAGCGGACCATCGTTTGGCGCTATCTTATCACAACTTGTGCCAAAAACAACATTGCCCAACGCAGTTACATGGAGCCAGGGCACATGGCTCTCTGCTTCTGTTACCGGCCACGCACTTGCAGGATTTATGATCGCTGGTTTTGGTATTACAGGCACATTAACCAGCATTATACTTTCGATTGCATTGGCATTACTCATTTTTAATTCTATCGGCAACAAACCAGCACTGGTGCAAGCCGAAAAGAAAACATGGGAAAGTGTAAAAGAAGGTTTGCGGTTTGTGTATAAAACAAAAGAAGTATTAGGAGCATTGGTGCTTGATCTGTTTGCAGTTTTGTTTGGAGGTGCAGTAGCCATGGTACCTGTTTTTGCAAAAGATATTCTGAAGGTGGGCCCCATTGGTTTTGGCTGGCTAAATGCAGCTGCTGATTTTGGCGCCATCATAATTGTGGTAATGCTTACAGTTTTTCCTTTGCGTAAACAACAGGGCCGTTTACTGTTATATGCTGTTGCAGGTTTTGGCTTATGCATCATTGTATTTGGCATTTCAACATTCTTCTGGCTGTCGTTCTTTGCGTTGTTTATTGCAGGTATGCTCGATGGCATTAGTGTGGTTGTGCGTGGCACCATTCTTCAATTGAAAACGCCCGATGAATTAAGAGGCCGGGTGTTAAGTGTAAACAGCATGTTCATTAACAGCAGCAATGAACTGGGGCAGTTTGAAAGTGGTGTAGCTGCCAGATTGATGGGCGTTGTACCATCGGTGATCTTTGGCGGATGCATGACTGTAGCGGTTGTTATCGGCACCTGGTTTAAAGCACCCACCCTGCGTAAGCTGGAATATTAGTACTGAATAGTTATATTTATAAAAATGATCCCATGAAACTTCACATTGCATTCCTGTGCCTGCTGTTTTCTTTTTCATTGCATGCACAAACACCTGAACTGCTCTTAGACAGTGCTGCCCAACAAATGGATATTGAAAACTATGGCAAAGCCATTAACTATTTTAACAGAGCTATCCTGAAAGACAGCAATCATTCTGAAGCATACCACCGCAGAGGTTTTGCTTATGAAAAAATGAAAGACTATGAAAGCGCAATGCTTGATTATAATAAAGCGTTGATCAAAGACAACAGATCATGCGAAGCATACCTGCGAAGAGCAGACTTGCTGGCACGGTATGAATATTATTCGTATGCATTAACAGATTACAACAACTCATTCCGCTTTGCAAAAAACGACACGTTAAAAGAAATCATTTATATCAACAGGGCACAAACAAAACGGATGCTGAAAGACATTCCCGGCGCTGTGCAGGATTATAAAGATGCTATTGCCATTAATCCTAAATGTATTGCCGCCATGACAAACCTTGGAGCCGTTTTACCAGATATTGGCGAATCAAAACAAGCCATTGCTTACCTGGAAATGGCGTTGCAGATCGATTCAACATTTGATGCGGTGTTTGGCAACCTTGCTTTTTTGTATTCAGAACTTGAACAATTTGAAAAAGCACTTGGCTACAGCAACCGCTTGCTCAAGATGCATCCAAACGAACCATACGCACTCAACAACCGGGGGTATATCCGTTTTAAACTGAAAGATATTGAAGGCGCACTGGAAGACATCAATAATTCAATTACGCAGTTACCCTCCAATGCTTATGCATACCGCAACAGAGGCCTGATCTATCTTGACCAAAAGAAAAACAAGGAAGCTTGTATTGATTTTCAGAAAGCACTCAAATTTGGCTTCACCGAATATTACGGCGATGAAGTGCAAAAGCTGGTTGACCAGCATTGTAAACAAAAAGCTACTGACCCATCGATTAACTCGCTTTAAAAACACAGCCTATGTGGATCGGAATTTTTCTTGCCATTTTTGTTACAGTTGTATTCTACAGCCTGAATAAGAACAGGAACACTCCTTTTCAAAGTTCTGAAAACAACAATGACAATAGCGGAGGCGGCTATGATTATACTGATAATGATGACAGTAATGATTCTTCATCTGACAGCAGTGATGGCGGAGGTGATGGTGGCAGTGATTAATAAACTACAACCTGTCATTTACTTGCCCCAGCGAAACGTTTTCACATCAATTCCTGCAAGATCAAGCACACGGTCAACAACAGTTGCAGCCACATCTTCTATTGTTTGCGGCACACTGTAAAAACTTGGTGTAGCGGGGCAAATGATGCCGCCTGCAAGTGTTACTGTTTCCATATTGCGTATATGAATCAGGTTATAAGGTGTTTCACGAACAACGCAGATGAGTTTTCTTCTTTCTTTTAACACCACATCAGCAGCACGTGTGATCAAATCGTTTGATACACCTGCAGCAATACGGCCAAGCGTGCCCATACTGCATGGCACCACAATCATTGTATTAAATTTTCCTGAGCCCGATGCAAAAGCTGCAGTAAAATCAGTAGTGGAATATATGTTGAACGGAAGTTCGTTATATGAATCATCACCCAATTCAGTGCGCCACACTTGTTTTGCATTCTCTGTCATTACAACAGCCACTTCGGTCCATTGTTCTTTTGCAAGCAATAGCTTTTGCAATAACAGTTTTGCATAGATAGAACCACTGGCACCGGTAACTGAAATAACAATTTTATGCACGGGAAAGCGTTTAATTTTGTAACAGTAACAAAAATACTATGCAAAAGTTTTGTTTTTACTCCGTCCTTTTTTTTCTCTTTATCAGCATCAGTTCATTTCAGCAAAAACAACCAAAAGAAAAGCTGAACTGGATAAGTTTGGAAGAAGCTGAACAAAAAGCAAAAACCGACCCCCGCCCCATACTTATTGACCTTTATACCGACTGGTGTGGCTGGTGCAAGGTGATGGATCGTAAAACTTATACAAGCCAGGATCTTATAAAATACCTGAATGCAAATTTTTATACCGTAAAACTCAATGCCGAAACACGAAATGAAGTGACCTGGAAAGGCAAAGTATATAAGTTTAACCCGTCTTATAAAACCAATGACATAGCGATCACACTTACGGCAGGTGAGTTAGCTTATCCCACAACTGTGATCATTCCATCCTTAAGTGATGATCCGCAGCCCATATCGGGGATGTTGGAGGTAAAGGAAATGGAGCTGGTTACCCGGTACTTTGCTGAAAAAAAATACCCCAACGTGAGCTTCGATGACTATGCAAAAAAATTTAAGCCAAGCTGGAAATAATTTAACGTTTCAACAATAATTAAAAAAAATTAGCTATTTTGCCATTGATGATAAGGTTTAATGGTTAATGGTAACTGATTAGCGCCTCTTCTTTTACAGAAGAGGCTTTTTTGTGCCCGCAAAGATCGGAATGCCCCTGTTTTGCCATCAGCTTGCCGAATTATGACATTGCCATGCAACTCATAAAAAAAATATTCAGTCTATTTGTGTGATGATAAGGTTTAATGGTTAATGGTAACTGATTAGCCATATCCCCACCTTTCCAGGCGGGGATATTTTTTTGTCCATACATGAGCATAAAAAAAGGCTCATTGCTGAGCCTCTTTAAAAAAATTCATACTGCAATTATTTACCCGATACTACTGAGCTGGCAAAGATCATATACATTGGCCCTTGCGGTATAAATGCAGCTGGCATGTGCTGATTTTTTTCAGCAGGTACACTTACAATCGTTTTGTTTCCAAAGCTGGCTATCTTATAAAAATTATAACGCTCCATGGTTTTTCGGCTGTCTAAACGCTCCTGTAAGCTGTTTACACCATCAGGCCATGTTCCTTCTTTTGCGTAACGTATAATTTCATCGATCATTGAT